>JAXDJQ010000223.1:0-5878 GCA_034667565.1 Actinomycetota bacterium | reverse complement strand
CCGTCAGATCAGCAGTGGCCTGTGCGTTGGCCACGGCCGGCAATCCCATCACCACGGCCGATATCGCCGTGAGCAAAGCAAGCTTCCGCCTAACTGTCATGCAACCTCCCCTAAGAGTTCGCCCTGGGCCCACCGGCTTGGGACCCGGCACAGTTCACCTCAGCAGCGGCGCGCAGTCAAGGCACTACGCTGCGATAAATGGGTAAGGAGAAGTGATGAAGACAGGCCGCTTGCTCTCCTATATCCACGCCACGGATCAGGAATGGTTCCGGCGCAACGCTTTGCACCACACACCCACCCTCGACCGGGTGGTGCCGCGACTGACAAGGGCAGCTAACCATTCGGTGCTGTGGCTCGGGATCTCCGGTCTGCTGTGGCTGTTCGGCGGACGTTTCGGTCGCCGGGCAGCCGCTCGTGGGTTGTTGTCGGTTGCGGTGAGCTCGACGATCGCGAACGGCCCCCTCAAGCTCGTCGCACGGCGACCGAGGCCGTTGATAGACGACGTTCCGCTGGTGCGCAGGTTGCATCGCTCGCCGCGATCGTCGTCGTTCCCCTCAGGTCATTCGGCTTCCGCTTTCGCCTACGCAACCGGTGCGTCGATGGAACTCCCCTATCTAGGTGCGGCCCTCGGTCCTCTAGCTGCCGCGGTCGCGTACTCGCGCGTCTACACGGGCGTCCACTACCCCAGCGATGTCGTAGCGGGCTCGCTCTTGGGCACGGGCGTCGCACTTTCGACGAGAACCTTCTGGCCGGTTGCGCCATCGGAGGCAAGAACGGCAGGACAAGCCCGTTCTGCGGATGTGGAGGCACATCCAGGGGGTCGAGCCACTGCGATCGTCGTCAACCCGGCCGCAGGTTCGCCGTTAACCAGGAGCGTCACCGACGACCTTCGGGCTTCCTTGCCCGAGGCGAAGGTCGACGAGATCGAGGGGACGGAGGACAACGAGCTCAAACGCGCTCTGACTGCAGCCGCCGAGGAAGCTGATGTTCTTGGCGTCTCCGGTGGCGACGGCTCGATCAATTGCGCCGCCCAGGTAGCCATCGACAAGAAGAAGCCGCTTCTGGTTGTGCCTGGTGGAACCCTGAACCACCTCGCTCGCGACCTCGGCCTCGACGACTCGCTCGCTGCGATAAAGGCCTTGGAAGAGGGCCACGCGATAGAGATGGATGTTGCATCGATAGACGGTCGCGTCTTTCTGAATACGGCGAGCTTCGGTGCCTATCCCGAGTTGGTGGATGCCAGGGAGATGCTCGAGAACAGGATCGGGAAATGGCCCGCGCTCGCATGGGCCTTGCTACGCGTCCTACGACGCGGCGAGCCGGCCGAGGTGGAGATCGACGGACACCACCGAAGGATCTGGATGATCTTCATCGGCAATTGTCGTTACCACCCCAGCGGGTTCGCGCCGACATGGCGTGATCGACTCGACGACGGGAAGCTCGACGTCAGGATCGTCGATGCGTCATCCCCGCTCGCGCGCACGCGCTTGATCGCATCCGTGCTCACCGGTCGACTTGGACGAAGCCGCATCTACGAGCAACGCTTAGCAGACCGGGTGCAGGTCAGATCGTTGCAAGGGCCCCTGCGTCTAGCCCGCGATGGAGAGACGTTCGACGGACCGGAGGAGTTCGTGATCGAGAAGTGTCCCGAGCCCCTTCAAGTGTTCGCCCCGCGGAGTGGCTAGGTCTTCTTCAGGTAACGGGCCAACAGCACCGCACCGGCGACCAGAGTGGCGACGCCCACGACCGTCAGCAAGGGCGACGCCTTTTCGTAGGCCTCGCCGAGTACGTAACCCGCACCGATCGCGAGTGCGGCCGATACAAGTGCGCCGAGAGCATCAACCAGGAGGAACTCGCGCGGCGCCATCTTGCACGCGCCCGCCGCGGCCGCGATCAGCGCCGAGGACAATGCCGCCAAGCGACCGAGGAAGATCAGACGGGGGCCGCGCTTGTCCAAGACCTCTCCTACCTTCTTCACTTTTTCTGCCTTCAGGAAGCGGCCACCGAACCCCGGTATCTCACCCTTACCAAGTTCCGCGTGAAAGGCTCGACCGAGATAGAAGAACAGCCATACGCCAAGGATCATCAAGGGGACGGCTGCTAGAAGGACGGGAAGGAGCTCTACCTTCCCAGCCCGCACGAGGAAACCAGCAGCCAACAACACCTCTTTGGTCGGCCGCATCAGAACCAGGACGATGAAATGCTCCCGATAAAGGAACGGCGCGAAAGGGATGGCGGCGACTCCGACGACCGCGCGGATCACTGCCAGCCACAGCAAGGCCGAGCGGAGTTTCTTTCTTGAGCTCACCGAGCGGTTTTGCTCGTAGGTCCCCAGGGGCAAACATCTTGTGATGAAGAACTGGCTCAAGAAACGCCTAGACCCGGGCGAAAGGTACGGATTGCGCGTGACGCTCCTCGCGCTTGCGATCCTGCTGGTCGCGATCCCCTTCGGGCTGCTGCTTCGGGAGGTCACCCAGCAGGGGTCCTTGACCCGGATCGATACCTCCGCGGCACGCAACCTTCACGAAGAGGTTCTCGACCACCCGGGGGTTGTGACCCTGATGCAGGTGATCAGTTTTCTGGGTGGACCGCCATGGTTCTACCTATTGATCGGGATATCTGCCGGCATGTTGTTCAAACAAGGTCATCCACGTCTCGCGCTGTACCTGATCGTCACAGGATTGGTGGGGGGTGCGATCGATTCGGTGGTGAAGATAGCCGTCGATCGACCTCGCCCCTCCTTGGTTTCGCCCGTCGCAACCGCCCGCGGTCAGAGTTTCCCTTCGGGTCACTCGATGACATCCGCCTTCGGGTACGGAGCTCTGCTACTGGTCTGGTTGCCCGTGATCGCCGAGCGATGGAGACGCCGAGTCGTCATTGGCACAGTTCTACTCATCCTCTGTATCGGATTCTCCCGACTTGTACTCGGTGTGCATTACATCTCAGACGTGCTCGGTGGCTACATGCTCGGACTCGCGTGGCTCACGGCGTCGACCGCAGCCTTCAGCATCTGGCGCGTAGAGCGCGGCAAGCCGAAGGTCGAAACGGAGGAGGGCCTCGCGCCCGAAGTCTTCTAGGAGTTTCCTTCCTCGAGCCCTCGTGCGATCACTTCAACGGTGGCGCGTTCCTGCCCGACGACGTTGAAAGCGAACCCATCAGGATCGAAGAAGAACGCGACCGTCCCGAGCGGGGTAACCGATATATGTCCTGAGGTGTCGTTGACGGCGAAGTCCTCGACGGTTGCTTGGGAAGTCGAGGTGAACCCGGTGATGTACTGCTCTTGGAAGTCGCCTTTCATCTCGTCCGGGTCGACCGAAAGGATGAACACGACAGCGGTCGGTTTGCCCCCGACCTGCACCTGTCGGGCATCGAAATGGGCAACGGCTTCTTCCTCCCCTTGAGCTGCGAACGCTTGGCGCAGTGGTTCGAGCGATTCGGTAGGCATCTCGACGTATTCAAAGCCCTCCAGTGGGACGAAGGCAGCTGTGACCTGCGCAACCGTTGGTGGTTGTCGATCCGCTTGGCGGATGAAGAAGAAGTACACGGCCAGTCCTGCGACCAGAGCCACTATCAGCCCGACGACCAGACCCATGGGGGCTGAGCGCGCCGACCGCGCGGGAGGCTGCGCCGGCGCGGGCTGTGCCGAAGAGAAGGGTTGTGAAGGAGGAGGGGGCGCCGGAGGCGGGACACCAGGCGGGCGATCGTTCATCCGAGCAGACTAGGTGAATAAGAGGCCGTGAAGAGTTCCGAGGGAAAGGGGCGCTAGCTAGACCGGCGGTTCGGGATCGTATTGGATCCCTCGTCTTACTTCCTTCGCACGATCCACCGAGTGCAAGCGCGCCACGAGATGAAGCGCCATATCTATGCCCGCGCTGACGCCTGCGGCGGTGATCACCTCTCCACTGTCGACGAAACGATCGTCGGGACGGAGCTCGATGTTGTTGCCGAGGGAGCCCAGTAGATCCATGGCCGACCAGTACGTCGTGGCAGGTCTGCCATCGAGCAATCCAGCGTCGGCATAGACGAGGGCTCCGGTACAAACGCTCGTCATCAGGGTCCCGCCCTCAGCCAGCCCCCGAACCCACTTCCGGTAGGTCTCGTCGCCCAGTTGTCGCCGCGTCCCCTGGCCCCCGGGAAAGACCAGGACATCGATCGCTGGAACCGTTTCCCATGTGTGGTCGGCAAGCACCCGAAGCCCCTTGGCGCACTTGATAGGACCGTCCTCCTCCGCAACCGTGAAGACCTCAACATCGTCATCCGGATACATGAGGGCCCAGAAGGAAAGGACCTCCCACGGGCCGGCCCAGTCCAACTCTTCGGCGTCCTCGAACAAGAAGATGCCGATCCGCGTAGTCATCGAGCGGATGCTACACAGCCCGGTTCGCCTTAGGCGCTAGTTCCCCAACGTTCCCAAGGCCGGGGCCTGACCGAAGGACCACAGCTTCCCCATCTCGGTCATCACCCAGTACCCGTTGCCGGTTGGGTCTGACGCGAAACCAACGATAGGGGCATTCACGTCATCGGGCTGGCCCAGGGTCGGCGCATCACCGAATGGCGCAACGCGCCCATCTGCCGTAGCGAGCCAGTAGCCGCTAGGCCCGAAATTGTCGCCGCCGATAACGGGTGCCGTTAGTCCATCGTCGGCCAAGCCACCCAGGTCGTTCGCATCTCCATAGGCCTGCACGTTGCCATTGGTTCCGAACAACCAATAGCCAACACCCGTCGGGGTCGAAGCCATGCCGGCATAGGTCGAACCCGTTTCTTTCGCTCCACCAAGGGCGGTGGCATCGCCGAAGGGAAACACACGACCCGACTTGGCCAACAACCAGTAGCCGTTGCCGCTCGGCGTCGTCTCTATGTCCACGACACTTATCTGCTTGCCGATCAGCTGACCATGGGCGCTCGCATCGCCGAACGGAAAGACACGACCACGCTTGGTGACTAACCAGTACCCATATCCGCTCACGGTGGACGCCATCGCAACGGCAGGCTTGGGGAGGAAACCGTCCGACTTCGAGCCGTACCAACCGGTCCCGTATCCCACGATGCCACCATTGCGGCCGAACTCCCAGTAACCGTAGCTGGGATGCGCAGCGATGCCTGCCAGCATCGATCGATCCTGGTTCCAGAAGGTCGTCTGCTTCTGCGCGCCGGCGCGCGTCATGCTGAAATGCACGTGATCGGTGTGAGGGTTACGAAGGTCTCCGTCATCCGGGTCCACGCAGCCGCGCTTCTTCTCCACGCAGTAGGTGGACCAACCACCCCACGACCCCCAGATCTTCTTGTTCCAGATGACGTACATGATGCCGAAGCGCTTCGCCATCGCGGCCTCGTTGCCATAACGGTCCTGAGCTAAGAGCCACGCGAAAAGGTCCTGCACGATCGCTCGATCCGACGCGAACGAAGCGTTGACGGCCCAGTCCCACGCCCGACCCTCTTTGTGCTCGCTCGTGCCGCCGACGTTGCATGCCCGGCTGATCCCGAACGAGCCGGTCGATGGGAAATTCGCCATGACGATGCGCTGGAACGCGACCATCCCCGGCTTCGCCTTGGGGGAGCATCGCGTTTGACCGTCGTAGCCGACGTTGTCGATCGCAGGACCGAAGACGTCGGATGAGGGAAGCGCCGCCCGAGCCGGTGCTGCGAACAGCATCGAACCGGTCGTGATCATCGCAACGGCCAACGCTGCGGCCCTCTTGAATGCGTGGAAAGAACCGATCTGTATCAACCCCTTGAAAGTGTGTGGGATGTCCGCCATAGGTTGTATCGACATCGAGACGGCGAACCCAAGCCCTTTTTGGACCGTTTTCAGGTGGTCCGACGTGACTAGTCACGTTTTGGTCGGATTGCTAGAGTCGTGTCCGACCTTCGGTCTAGT
>JAXDJQ010000222.1:0-6584 GCA_034667565.1 Actinomycetota bacterium | reverse complement strand
CCGCTATATCGGCCTGCTTCTTCCCCTCGTCCGTGAGATGGACCCCCTCCATCCAACCGGTGAGCTTGTGCCCGGTGTGCGATGTGACCGCGTGACGAACGAGGAAGAAGGTTGTCACCGGTTCACCGCAAGGACTTGTCGAGAGCTGCCAGAGCGCTGGGGTTCTCCAAGGACGACATGTCTCCGGGATCTTCCCCCAGAACCTTGGCGCGGATCGCCCGGCGAAGGATCTTCGCGGAACGGGTCTTCGGGAGCTCCTCGACGAAACGGATCTCAGCGGGCTTGAACGCCTTCCCGAGCTCGTCGGTTATCTCTTTGGTGATCTCCCCAACGAGAGCGTCGCTAGGTTGGACGTCCGGTCGCAAGATGCAGAAACACCACACCGCGGTTCCCTTGATCTCGTCGGGGATGCCGACCGCCGCGCACTCCACGACAGAAGGGTGATTCACCGCAGCGGACTCGTACTCGGCGGGACCGATGCGCTTTCCTGCGACATTCATCGTGTCGTCGGAACGGCCGTGCAGGAACCAGTAGCCGTCCTCGTCAACGGTGGCCCAATCGCCGTGCACCCAAACGCCTTCGAAGCGCGACCAGTACGTATCGAGGTAGCGCTGCTTGTCGCCCCAGAACCCGCGCGTCATCGCAGGCCATGGTTTCGTGCAGACAAGCTCGCCCACCTCACCTCGAACGGGCTTGCCGTCCGGCCCGTAGACATCCATGGCCATGCCCAGCGATGGCGTTCCGAGGGAACAGACCTTCGTCGGGATCACCGGTGATTGACCAAGGAAGCAGGCACCCACCTCGGTACCTCCCGAGAGATTCATGATCGGGCAGCGACCGCCACCGACCATGTTGTGGAACCAGCGATACGGCTCGGGGTTCCACGGCTCGCCGGTCGAACCGAGGATCCGGAGAGACGAAAGGTCGTGGGCTCTCACGGCCTCTTCGCCGGCAGGCATAAGTGCCCGAACGAGCGTGGGCGATATGCCGAGCACCTCCACCTTGTGACGGTCGATCATCTGCCACAGACGATCGGGGCCCGGGAAGTTGGGCGCGCCCTCGTACATGAAAACGGTCGCGCCCGCAGCGTGGCCCCCAACCATCTCCAGGGGACCCATGATCCATCCCATGTCCGTCACCCAGTAGAGGACGGTTCCCACTTTCACGTCGAGTTGGTAGGCGACCTCCGAAGCGATCTTCACGAGGAATCCACCGTGGACGTGGACACTGCCTTTCGGCTTGCCCGTCGTGCCTGAGGTGTAAGCGATCATGAACGGGGTCTCCGGATCGAACCCTTCGGCAACGAGATCCGTGCGCTGCCCTTCGAACGCGCTCCCCCAGGAGATGTCCTTCGGACCCATCGGAGCATCGAGGTTGGCGAAGCGCTTGAAGACCACGACCCGCTCCACGCTGGGCGACTGTGCAACCGCCTCATCAGCGACGGGCTTCATCTCGACCGTGTGCCCTCGCCGGTAGAAGCCATCAGCGGTGAACAGCAACTTGCACTTGGCGTCGTTGAGGCGGGTCGCAACCGCAGGAGCCCCGAAGCCCGAGAAGATCGGTAGATAGATCGCACCGATCTTTGCGCAGGCGTAGGCGGCGATGACGGCTTCAGGAACCATCGGCATGAACACCCCAACGGTGTCACCGACGCCGATCCCCATCTCGATCAACCCGTTGGCGACCTTGTTGACCTGGACACCAAGCTCTCGATAGGTGATGTGGCGCACCTCGCCGTCCTCCCCTTCCCAGATGAGGGCGTTGTTCCCGGCTAGGGGGGAAGAGGCATGACGATCGACGGTGTTGTAGACGAGGTTCGTTCGACCGCCGACGAACCATCTTGCGAGAGCGTTCCCCTCCGTTACGTCGAGGAGTTGCTCGTAAGGAGTCGAGAAATGGATACCCAGATCCTCGACGGCGGCGGTCCAATACCACTCGATGTCGTCCTGGGATCGCTTGACGAGCTGGTGGAAATCGTCGATGCCATGCTTGCGCATCAGCCGCGTCACGTTCGCGTTCTCGATGTAGTCGGGGGTTGGTTCCCAGATGAAGTCGCTCATGGCGACGAGGCTATTACGGCGTGAAAGAGGCCACGGGCGACCAATCACTGACCGCCTTGTTGTTCGTACCTTTCTGGGAACGCACGCGGAAGCTGTGCCGAGCGCCGGGCCTGATCTCATCGGTGGCGCCATCAGTACCGAACACCGCTTTCAGCTTCGTCGTGTTCGTCCACCATGCCCGCCAATCCCCCGATCCGATCCGGTACTGCACGTCGAAACGGGAGCCCGACTTGCTCGCGCTGGTTGCCCACGTAACCGTGAAGTTCTGGCCCGCGGGAGCCGCGGCGATCTTCGCCGGCACCTTCACGAACCCATCCATACCCGAGTTAGGTCCCCCGTGGATCTCGCAGAAGTAGTGAAAGGTCCCGGCCGAGAAAACGACCCGGTAGTTCATCGTCGTGCTCTCGCGACCGCTATAGAAGAGGAGGCGATCCTGGCGGACGTTGTGCGGATCGTTCGAGCCCGGGTTGACCCACTCCACCGCATCGCCTACTTGCGCCGACGTTCTGACCGGGTCGAAGAAGCGGTCGTACACCCCCACGTCCTTCGTCGCGGCCCCAACGGGCGGGCATAGAAGCAGAACGATCAAGACGATCGAGAATGGGAGCCGCATCTTCATGTTGTCGGACTCTAGAGGAATCCCTTGAGCGAAAGGCCCTTCCGGGTCAGGAAGCAAGGAGCTCCAGGACCAGGCCGTCGAGGATGTCTTTCTCCGATACGAGGACCTCGGGGGTGTCGAAGACCTCGAGGACGCACTGGAGGATGGCCGCCCCCGCGACGATCACGTCGACCCGGCCCGCCTCCAAGCCCTTGACCTTCTTCCGTTGCTCGTAAGGCAGCGACGCGAGGCGTCGTGCGAGACGACGAACGTCTCCGTGAGACAGGATCGAGTGGTGGTTCACCTCGGGGTCGTAGACGGGGATGCCGGCCTTCAGGGTCGCGAGCTGTGTGACCGTGCCCGCCACCCCGATCATCCGGGCCCCGGTTGGCACCGACAGAACCGACCGAGCCCCTTCGAGCATCTCCGTCACGTCGTCCCGCAACGCTTCCAACTCATCCGGGGTCGGAGGATCCGAGTCCAGATGTTTCTCGAGCATCCGCACGCAGCCGAGGTCGAGCGAGACGATGCTTTCGGGAACCCCGGTTCCGCTGATCAGTTCGGTGGAACCACCGCCGATGTCCACGACAAGCACGGGGCCTTGCTCGTCGAGGTCGGAAAGGGTCCCTAGGAACGTGGCTCGGGCCTCGGCCTCCCCGGTCAGCAGCTCCGGCTCCGTACCCGTCAGTTTCCTGACCGCGTCGAAGAACTCCTCACGGTTGTGCGCGTCTCGAACCGCGGAGGTGCCGGTCACGCGCAACCGAGTGACTCCGTACTCGCCGCACATCGCTGCGTATTCCGCGATCGTTCGCAGGGTGCGCTCGAGGGCCTCGGGGGCAAGGATCTTGCGCGCACCGACCCCCTGACCCAAACGCGTGATCGTCATCCGTCGGTCGATGGAACGGAAACCGCCCGCCTGCTCCTCTGCAACGAGCAACCGCGTGGAGTTCGTGCCGACGTCTATCGCGGCAACTCGCGTCATCCCTGATCGACCTGCACGCAGGGAGCGACGCAGTCGGGCCACGCGGTAGCCGTCAGCGTCAAGCTCCCGATCGGGTTGTCACCACCGGCGAGCTCGTGGGCCACATGCGCGTGGAGACACTTCACGCGATCGGGCCCTCCGCCCGGAGGTCCTCCGGATTCTTTGATCACCACATGTGAATCTCGTCGCGCGCGGTACCGAGCAAGCGCATCCGCTAGCCGCTGCTTGAGCTTGACGTCGACTTCTAGACGTTCCGTCACCGCTGCCATCGATCCCCCGGACTCCAAGGTGCTAACGCGCTTGTTGAGGATCGGACATGTCAACCAGTACAGCGTTGGGAAGGGTGATCCATCCTCGAGGATCGGATGGCTCTCGATCACCATCGGGACACCCAGATGGCAGCGCGCTGCGACGGCCCATGTTCCGCGCAAAGGTCGACCGAGTTGTGCTTCGACTACACCGGTGTCTGCGGGGGTGTGACTGAGGGCTATCGCTTGCCCTCTTTGTGCCGCTTCAGGTCCACGAGACGCTCTTGGGACTGAGACATGAATTTCTTCAGCTTGCGCTCGAACTCAGGGTCCTTGCCACTGCGACGTGGCCGATCCTCGTAACCCGGTTCGGCTTGCTTGATGGAGAGGTCGATCTTGCCGTCTTCCTTCTGGCCGATGACCTTCACGGTGACCTTCTCGTTCTCCCGTACGTGGTCCCGGATGTCCTTGACGTAGTTCTTGTCGATCTCAGAGATGTGCACCATCCCGGTCTCACCGGTGTCGAGACGCACGAAGGCTCCGTAGTCCATGACCTTCTCCACCGTCGCTTCGACGATGGCTCCTACTTCTGCCATTGATCTATCGCCTCTTTCCGGACCATCGGTGCATTACTGACACTCTGATGTTACCCCTCGTAGTCGTGCCAGGCCCGCTCAGAAGCCGAATACGAAGTCGATGACCGAGTCCAGGAAGGTGGGAGGCGGCGGGGGCTCCACCTTCTGTTGCGCCTTGCGGTGTTTCTCGCTGGCCCGTTGCTCCTGGTCGCTCGGCGGCATCACAACGTAGGTCGTCTCGCCCGGGCGGACCAGGCCGATGCGTTCCCGAGCCAGCTGCTCCAGGTAGTCGTCATCTTTCAAACGGCCGATCTGTGCCTGCAACTCGGCATTGCTCTCCTGGACATCGCGGAGCTCGCCGGCCACCGAAGAGATCCGGTCGCGCTGATCTAGAAGCTGCCTGGTGGGTTCGATAGCCATAGCGCCGAGAAGACCGAGAACCAGCAGGAACGCGATGATCTGAGGCGCGCGGCCTAGCTTCGGCATCCTGATCTCGGCGGCAGATCTCACTTCGATGACCTCGGGAACGCCATGCGGCCCGGGTAACGCGCCGCGTCGCCCAGCGCGTCCTCGATTCGCAGGAGTTGGTTGTACTTAGCCGTCCGCTCACCGCGCGCTGGAGCTCCGGTCTTGATCTGACCCGCGTTGGTCGCGACGGCGATGTCCGCGATCGTCGTGTCCTCGGTCTCGCCTGAACGATGTGAGATCACCGTCGTGTACGCGGCCCGCTGCGCCATGCGAATGCATTCCAAGGTTTCGGTAAGGCTCCCGATCTGGTTCGGTTTCACGAGGATAGAGTTCGCAGCGCCCGATTCGATCCCGCGCTGCAGGATCTCGGGGTTCGTGACGAAAAGGTCGTCACCGACGAGTTGCACCTTGTCCCCGATACGTTCCGTCAACGCGATCCATCCGTCCCAGTCGTCCTCGGCCATGCCATCCTCGATCGACACGATCGGATAGCGCGACACCCAGTCGGCCCAGAAATCGACCATCTCTTCGCTACTCAACCTCCGGTCCTCAGAGGCGAGCACGTACGCGTCGCCTTCGTGGATCTCCGACGTTGCGGGATCGAGCGCGAGCGCGATGTCCGCGCCGGGCTCGTAACCGGCGTTGGAGATAGCTTCGAGCAGGAGATCGACGGCTTCTGAGTTCGCTTTGAGATCGGGGGCGAAACCACCCTCGTCTCCAACACCGGTCGATAACCCACGCGAGTCGAGCAACCTCTTGAGTGAGTGATACGTATTCGCTCCCCACTCGAGCGCCTCCGCGAACGAAGCTGCCCCGAGCGGCACGAGCATGAACTCCTGCAGATCGACGGAGTTGTCGGCGTGCGCGCCTCCGTTCAACACGTTCAGCATGGGCACGGGCAACTGGTGGGCGTCCGGCCCCCCCAGGTAGCGGAACAATGCGATGCCGAGCTCATCAGCGGATGCGTGAGCGACCGCCAGAGAGACGCCGAGGATCGCGTTCGCCCCGAGCTTCCCCTTGTCGGCGGTGCCATCGATGTCGCGCAGGACGGTGTCGATGTCGCGCTGGTCGAGAGCGTCCCGGCCCAGAAGAGCCGAGCAGATGATCTCTTCCACGTTGGAGACGGCGTTCTTGACACCCTTGCCGCCGTAGCGGTCCCCGCCATCGCGCAGCTCGATTACCTCACCTGCTCCGGTCGAGGCGCCCGAAGGCACCGCGGCACGACCGGAAGCTCCGGAGGCAAGGCCAACCTCGACCTCCACGGTGGGGTTGCCCCGGGAATCGAGGATCTCGCGGGCCTGAACGAGGACGATCTCACCCACAGTCTTTAACTCCTTCAACTCTAGTAACAGTCAATCTAGCAGGGGTGATGCCCGATCAGAAGGAATCCTGGAACGCCTTAGTCGCTTTCCGGAGGGCGGCCTCCGGTTCGATGCCCGTGGCCCGAGCCAACCCAACGAGCCAGAACAGGGCACGTCCGAGGTCGCCATCACGGATCGCCTCTTCGAGACCGGCCCGCGCTTCGGTCTCCGAACCTTCGAATCCGAGAGCGGCCGCTCGCTTCTGGGTCTTGTGTGCCGCGAGCAGTGCAGGCAACCCGGCCGGGATCCCATCGAAGGGCCCGGTTCGCTCGGTCTTCTCTTTCGCCTTGAG
>JAXDJQ010000221.1:0-7698 GCA_034667565.1 Actinomycetota bacterium | reverse complement strand
CTCCCCCAGCTTCGAGTCGACCAGGATCCGGCCCCCATGTGCATCCACGATGGCTTTAGTTATGAACAGTCCCAGCCCGGTTCCCTTCTTGGTCCACGCAGGCTTCGCGAGCATCGCGAACTTAGAGAAGATGCGGTCCTTGTCGCCGGGCGCGATGCCGATGCCTTGATCGGTGACCGCGACGATGACTTCCTGTCCCCCATCGCTCGCAGCCGACCTTGCGGTCATCGTTATCGGCGTGCCTTCGGGCGAGTAACGCGTCGCGTTCGTAAGCAAGTTGATCACCACCTGCCGCAGGCGCTCCTTGTCACCGATGACCTTGGGTAGCTGGGGGTCGAGGTCGAGCTGGAGCTCGTGGCCTTCCGTGATGGACCCGTGCACGGTGACGATGCTGTCGATCAGGTCCAGCATCGACATGGGCTCGAACTCGTACCGAAGGTTCCCCGTTTCCATCCGAGAGACATCCAGAAGGTCGGACACCATGTTCGCCAACCGCTGGGTTTCCCGACGCACGATCCCGATGAACTGGGTCCGCTTCTCGTCGTCCATCGAATCCCAGTGATCGTGGAGCATCTGGCCGAAGCCGACGATCGTGGTCATGGGACCTTTGAGCTCGTGAGCCAGGATCGAGACGAAATCCGACTTCGTGCGGTCGGCCTCGCGGAGTTTGTGCATCAAGGCTCTCTCGCGCTCTCGGGCCCTCGAGATCTCGATGACCGATCCCATCCGTTGCCCCAGGAGAGATGTGAACCGGAGGTCCTCTTCATCGAACTGACCTTGGGTCGAGTTGATGACCTCGAGCACACCGAGTGGCTGGGAACCACTCGTCAGTGGAACCGCCATCACTGTTTCGATGTGCAACGCCTCACGTAGGCGTGGCGCTACCCACGCGTCGGTCGAGGCATCGTTCGATACAAGTGGGGTCGAAGTCCTGAAGACCGTGCTGGCAAGGGAAGGCTCATTCAACGCGATCTCGAGTATCGCCAGGTCCTCATCTGCCACACCGAAAGCCGGAGGCTGAACCTTCAGCGCTCCTGACTCTTCATCATGGAGCAGGACCATCATGCGTTCACACGGGATGAGGTCCGTGACGAGGCGGACGACCTCCCTGATCACGTGCTCCACCGTTTCCGTCGACGAGACAAGACGGGCTAATCGTTGCAACCCCTCGAGCTCACGGCTTTGACGGTCGAGATCGGCATGGCGATATGCCCCCCTCACGTTCGCCGCTCCCTTGTCGGCGAGCACCGCCAAGAGATTCAGATCTGTCTCGGTGAACGCTCCGGTTGGGGAATCGATCGCGGCGAGCACTCCGATGCGATGGTCCGCAGCGATCATCGGAGCCGCGACGACATGACGCGCCTGACCGAGCTCATTCTGACTGGGGCTCGAATCGGGGTCGCTGTCCACCTCCAGCACGATCTCGGCCCTTCCTGAATGGTGGATCCTGCGGATGATCCCCGGTTCCCGCAGGGACATCCGGGGTAGCTCCTCTCCCCGTCCTACGAAGCAGCGCATCTCGTCGGTGTCCTCATCGTAGAGAAACATCACGGGACGCTCGCATGCGACGACGTCGGGGACCGCTCGGAGGATCTCGGTGATGACTGCCTGAAGGTCGTCATCATGTGCACCGATCGAAGCGATGCGGTAGAGAGCTTGCGTCTCCACATCTCGTGCGCCGTAGCTATCCATGCTCACCACTCCGAGATCAGCGGGAGCAGTTCGTGCAACTCCCGGATACGAGCGTAGCGTGCGTCCGGATACCGATCCGAGCGATCCAACAGGACCGGCTTCATCCCTACCCCGGCGGCAGGTTCCATATCGTTCCCAGGCGAGTCACCAACATGCGCGCAGCTCGACGCCTCGACCCCGGCTCGCTCGATCGCGATCCGGTAGATCTCTAGATCGGGCTTCTCAACCCCCACCACGCCCGAGATGATCGAAGGATCGAATATGTGACCGACCTCCATCTCCATCAACATCTTCTCCAGCCACGAATCGAAGTTCGAGATGAGGCCTATGCGATACCCAGCCGCCTCGATCGCATCGAGGGCCGGCTTCACGTCGTCGTACAAGCGGTAGGACTCGAAGCTCGAGAATGTCGCGTAAAGCTTCTCGGTCATGTTTTCGTCTTCGATCCCAAGCTCAGCCAGGAACCGCCGATACGTGAAGGCCCAGAACTTGCGCGAGGCCTCCTCCGACAGACTCGGTGCATGGTCCAAGTCGGCTTCGTCCACGAGCTCGGTGAGGTGGGGAGCGAGTTTTTCCTGCACCTCTGCCACCTGGTCGGACGAGATGTCGTACCCGGCTTGCCGACACGTGGTTGCGAACAGCTCGGGAAAGGAGGGGTGCGGATCGAGCAACGTCCCACCGGCGTCGAAGAAGACCATCTCGATCGTCACGTGCGTCGCCCCTCCAACTCGGCCCATACCCGATCGGCTTCATTCCCGAGCGCTTCGAGGGCCCCGTTGTTGGTGACCACGATGTCCGCCTTCGCTATCAGCTCTTCCGGTCTTGCTTGGGCTGCGATGCGCTCGTCGACCCCTTGCGCGGTCATCCCGCGATCGGAGATCAGCCGGGCACGGCGTATCTCCGTATCCGAAGCCACCACGATGGTGACGTCGATGGAGCCTGCCAAGCCCAACTCAACTATCAGAGCCGCGTCGAGCACCACGATCTGATCGGTGCCTCTCAACGTCTCCAGCTTGTCGGCGATCTTTCGCATGATCGCCGGATGTGTGATCGCGTTCAGGGCGGTGAGCTTCGCCGGATCGGAGAACACGATCCGCGCGAGGACCTTGCGATCGATGTCCATAGAACCAGCCGAAAGGATCTCATCACCGAACTGATCGACAACCGAATGCCACGCCGGTTCGCCGGGCGCAAGAACCTCATGGCCGAGCTTGTCGGCATCGATGATGACTGCACCGCGTTCAGCTAGGAGGGCAGCGAACGTCGACTTACCCGCGCCTATGCCTCCAGTTAGCCCTACCAGGAGCATCGAACGACCCCGAGGTGCTTGCTAGTCCTGCCCGCGCTCGCGCTTCAGGTCCTGCACGATCGATTCGATCGACTCATCGCCTACCGGATCACCCGGATCGAGTGTCTCCCCGCCGGCCTCGGCCGCTTCTGCCACGGGGATCTCTTCCTTGTCGAGCTCTGCGATGGCCTCACCGGGTGCGGCCCCTTCATCGGGGATCTCCTGGTTCAGCTTCTTGTCGAGTGGACGCTCCTTGGGATCGTCCGGAAGGATGTCTGCCTGGGCTTCGGGCGGAGAATCCGGCGACATCGTTGCGGTGAGCTCGGCCTGTTCCTTCTCCTCCGGAGGAGCTGCCGCAACGGCCTCTTCGACGTTGGATGCTGCCTCGGGAGAGATCGGCTCGTCGAGGAGCTCCGGAGCCCCTTCGATCCCCGACGCGAGCTCTCGCTCCGTCTCCGGCCGCACGATCGTGTCCTCCGTTGCAACCCCGACGTTCTCGGAAGACTCGCGGGCCTCGAGCTCCATCTCCGCCGCTTCGGGCTCGAGCTCCATGTCCGTTGCGCCTGCACTTGCGGTTGAGGTACCACCACCCTCTTCCTCGGGGATGGCTCCTGCGGCCTCGGGCATCGTCTGCTTGCGCGACAGAGAGATCCGGCGACGGTCGAGGTCGATGTCGATGATCTTGACGTCGACCCTGTCGTGGACGCTGACCTCATCCTCCGGACGTTCGACATGGTGCGGGGCGAGCTCGGAGATGTGCACCAGGCCCTCGATCGCGTCGTCGACCTCGACGAAAGCACCGAACGGCACTAGCTTCGTTACGCGACCCTCGATGGTGTCGCCGACCTCGTGCTCGCGAGCGAACTGACGCCATGGGTCTTCCTGGGTGGCCTTCAACGACAGCGAGACACGCTCGCGCTCGAGGTCGACGTCGAGGACCTCGACATTGACCTCTTGGCCCACCTCGACGACCTCGCTCGGGTGATCGACGTGCTTCCACGACAGCTCGGAGACGTGAACGAGACCGTCCACTCCCCCGAGGTCCACGAATGCACCGAAGTTAACGATCGAAGAGATGACGCCCTCGCGCTTTTCACCCTTGGCGAGAGAGGTGAGGAAGTCCTGGCGCTGCTCGGCTTGGGACTCCTCGAGGAACTTGCGGCGCGACAGAACGACGTTGTTGCGGTTCTTGTCGAGCTCGATGATGCGGCACTCGAGGACCTTGCCTACGTAAGGCTGGAGATCGCGCACGCGACGCATCTCGACGAGCGACGCCGGGAGGAACCCACGGAGACCGATGTCGAGGATGAGTCCGCCCTTGACGACTTCGATCACGGGACCTTCGACGATGCCGTCTGCGTTCTTGATCTCTTCGATCTTGCCCCACGCCTTCTCGTACTGAGCACGCTTCTTGGACAGGATCAGTCGACCTTCCTTGTCCTCCTTCTGGAGAACGAGGGCTTCGAGCTCGTCGCCGAGCGAAACGATCTGGGAAGGATCGACATCGTTGCGGATCGACAGTTCACGGGACGGGATGACGCCCTCGGACTTGTAGCCGATGTCGAGGAGGACCTCGTCCTTCTCGATCTTCACGATCGTGCCCTTTACGAGGTCGCCCTCGGAGAATGGCTTGATCGTTGCGTCGATGGCGGCGATGAGCTCTTCCATCGTTTCGCCCACATCGTTCTCGACGATGGTGCCGCCGGCGTAGGTCGTGCCGGAGGTCGAGGGGGCCGTGCGGGTGATCGTGCCGCCGTGGCCGTCGGGAAGGGTCTCTTCGGATCCCTGAACTCCGGAGGCTTGAACAGCCTCGTCCTGCGGTGACGCCATAGGTAGGTTTTCCTTTCCGGACAAGATTGCGCCCCGGTCTGCCGGGGCCCCGGGAGTATACGAGCCGTGTAGTAGGGCCGCCAGTTCCGGTGACCGCTCCGGCGGCGGTGCCGGACTCCCACTAGATAGCGCAGGGGCGGGGTTCTCGAGCGGAGGAGGCTCTCGACGCAGATCGCTCCTTAATGGATCAACCCGGCGCGATCTGCGTCGAGCGAGCAGGCGGCGCGCCGTCCAGGCGCCCTCCGTAAGCGCCGTCCGGAGTCCGAGAACCCCGCCCCGGAGCGGTCGCTAAGGGCTAGGACCACAGTTACTGACCTCAGCTTTCGCTCAGCGCAAACTCCCGTCAGTAACTAACAGTCAGGGTGTGACGGCGAGGAGCTCCCATCTGCCGTCTACGCCTTTCAGCTCGTGTTTGCCGCGCTCTTCGAAGTTGAGACCGCTGCCGGCTACTAAGGGTGGGAGGGCTCCGGAGACCAGGATCTCGTTCGGTTGGGCGGCGTCCATCACTCGAGCGGCGATGTGGACTGCGATGCCTCCTATGTCTTCACCTCTCAGCTCCACTTCACCGGTATGGAGGCCGCTGCGGAACTCGATGCCAAGGGACTTCGTCTCGCGGCAGATTCGAGCCGCGCAGCGCACGGCTTGCGCGGGACGGTCGAACATCGCTAGGTAGCCGTCGCCTAGTTGCTTCACTAGACGGCCGCCATGCCACTCGACCTGGGCCGCAACTCTCTTGTCGATCTGGTCGAGGAGGTCTTTCCACTTCTGGTCACCCATCTGAGTTGCCGCCGAGGTGGACTCGACGATGTCGGCGAACAGCAACGTGGACAAGATGCGTTCGGCCTCACGGCGGGATCGGGTGCCGGTCAAGAACTCCTCAACCTCGTCAACGATCGATTGCGAGTCCCCCAGGAACGGAAGGAACTCATCGCCATCGAGCTCGACCAACTTCGAACCGGGGATGTGCTCGTTCAAGTAATAAGCGTTCTCGATCGGAACGGCGGCGCTGCGAGGGCGATGCAAGATCAACGTCGGAACCTTGATGGCCCCGAGCACCGGTCTGACGTCGGTCTCCGCCGCGATCTCGAAGGCCCGCCGGATGACTTCCTTGCTCGTGGAGTTCCGCTGCCACTTCGCCCACCAGCGACGGAACTGTTCGTCGTCCGCAGCGCCCGGTTCAACGAGGGCCGCGACGCCTTCAAGCCTCCCCCACGTTTCGACGACGAAGTCGATCTGGACGTCTCGCTCATCGGGCTTCTGACCCCACGGATAGTCCTCATGCCAGGTCGTCGAGGCGAATGAACCGTAGAGAACGAGCGATGAGATGCGGTCAGGGTGGGTGGCTGCAAGGAGCATCGCGAGAGGACCGGCCTCATGAACGGCCATGACGGCCGCCTTCTGGGAGCCGACCGCGTCGAGCACCGCGAGAGCGTCGTCCATGCTCTCTTCGAGCGTTCCCGGCCCGCATAAGCGGTCGGAGAGTCCCGCGCCACGGCGGTCGAATGTGATCATCCGCCCGATCCCTGCGATCGTTTCGAGACCACGCTCGACGGCGGGGTACTCGAAGACGACATCCAGGTTGCTCGCCCATGGAGCTAAGAAAAGAAGATCGCGCTCCCCTGAGCCGAGGACCGTGTAGGCGATGTTGATGTCCCCACTCAACGCGTACTGGATGTCGGGTTCGATGGCTTCTAACCCTTCGCTTCGGCCCAGTCCTTGCCGAAGGAGGAATCCACTTCGAGCGGGACCTTCATCTCACAGACCTGAGTCATCTCGCGTTCCACGAGATCCTTCGCCTTCTCCTTTTCATCCTCGGGGACCTCGAACACGAGCTCGTCGTGAACCGTGAGGATCATCTGGGTCTCTAAGCCCTCGTCTGCGAGCGCCTTGTCCACGTTGATCATCGCCAGCTTCATGATGTCGGCTGCCGAACCTTGGATGGGTGCGTTCAGAGCCTGACGCTCTCCGATCGCGCGCACGCGGGGGTTCCCACTTCCGAGTTCGGGAAGGTAGCGGCGGCGACCGAACATGGTCGTTGTGAAGCCGTCGGTGTGCGCCTGGTTGACGATCTCATCAAGGAAATCCGCGACCCCGCCGAACTGCTCGAAATAGGTATCCATGATTTCTTTCGCTTCGGGAACCGGGATGTTCAAACGCTCGGCGAGTCCTGTAGCCCCCATCCCGTACGCGAGGCCGTAGTTCACCATCTTTGCCGTCGAACGCTGCCCGGTCGTCGGTTTCTTGTCGCCGACATCGAAGATGCGCATCGCTGTGGCGGTGTGCACGTCTTCGTCATTCTTGAAGACCTCGAGGAGGATCGGGTCTTCCGAGAGATGCGTCATGACCCGTAGCTCGATCTGCGAGTAGTCCACTGACAGCAACAGCTTGTTCTTTTCGGGGATGAAGGCCTTACGGATCTGCTTGCCGAGCTCAGTACGTATGGGGATGTTCATGAGGTTCGGATTTGTGCTTGATAGGCGCCCCGTTGCCGCGACGGTTTGGTCGTAGGTGGTGTGGACGCGACCGTCATCCGGATCGACCAATGGGGGCAGGGCGTCGATATATGTGTTCTTGAGTTTGGACAGCTCGCGATACTCGAGGAGTTTGGGGACGAACTCGTGCTGGTCGACAAGCTGTTGCAGCGCGCGCGCGTCGGTAGAGAGACCGGTCTTCGTTCGCCGCGTCGTCTTCAACCCAAGCTTGTCGTTGAGGAGGACCCTTAGTTGCGTCGGAGACCCGAGGTTGATCCGCTCGCCCGCCAGCTCGTAGCACTCGGTCTCGAGTTCGCCGATCCGCTTCTCCAGAGTGCGGCCGATGTCGGCGAGGTAATCGAGGTCGATCTTGATCCCGATCTCCTCCATCCTCGCCATTACTGGGATCAATGGATG
>JAXDJQ010000220.1:0-3002 GCA_034667565.1 Actinomycetota bacterium | reverse complement strand
AACCTAGCTATGAACTTGATGGCGACCTAACTGACCAGATGGTAAACTTACCCAAGCCACACCTCGGCCATCCCACCCCGACCCAGGCGCCGGGTGAGCTCATAGCGCGCCTGTATCAGGTCACCAGCATCCATAACCGGAATATGTCCCAACTCGTAGGCGGGCAAACGCGCAGAGTCCCTGGCGATCCCGGCGGTTTACGAAGCAATCCAGGCAGGTAAAGGTGTCGGTAGGCGCAGAAGCTTTAGACAGAAGAAAACGCGGAAACCACTGGGAGGTCTTCATGGCGCGTCGTCTCACGATCGCTGGGCTCTTGTTCGCGATCGCAGCAACCCTGCTTCCGATGGATGTTGGTGCGCAGGCAGGACCTCCGGCGGTTCCCGACACGCTCCGGGCGTGGTCGATCGTTCCACCGGGCGAGGAGGGCAACGTCACCGCAGCGGAAGTGGCTGCGGATGACTTCGGCCCCCACTTCAGCGATCAACTCGATCTCTATGCATCGCTGATCGATACCGATGACGTCACCGAAGGCACGATCGGCGGTTACTTCCATTCGATGCAGTTCGGTCCGGACACCATCGAGGAGGAATACCAGCCGACCGATGGGGTCACCGTTTACAGAGACAGCTTCGGGATCCCACACATCTATGCAGACTCGTTCGTCAATGCGTCCTATGCCTTGGGTTACACGACGGCCGAAGATCGTTTGTGGGAAGCAGATGTCTTCCGACATGCAGCTCGCGGAACCCTCGCAGAGCTCATCGGCCCCGACTACCTCGAGATGGACATCGAGGCGCGCCGCGAGGGTTACACGGAGGAAGAGGTCCAGAAGATGTTCGACGACTTCGACGACAAGTTCGGAGCTCTCGGAAAGAAGATCCAGGATGGACTGCAGGCCTACTCGGATGGGATCAACGCCTACATCGCCGAGCTGCGGATGAACCCGACCGAGTGCCCCGCCGAGTACCAAGCACTCGGCAACCCCTGTCCCGAGCCCGATCCCGCCGACTGGACCCCACTGGACACCCTTTACGTGGCGATCCTTCAGCTGCGCGTGTTCGGCGAGACCGCGGGCGGCGAGCTTCAGAACGCGGGTCTCTACTCGCACCTTGTGAAGAAGAACGGTGCCGAGCTTGGCGCGAAGATCTACAACGACCTGCTGCGACGCAATGACCCCCGTTCGCCTACGACGATCCCGGCGGCGGAGGGGAAGTTCCCATCGCAGCCACTTGGACCGACGAACATGAAGTCGGTTGCGGTGCCCGACGCGGCCGAGGCGATCGCGAGACGCGTCGGCCAGCGGGAGACGGCGTACAAGGATTTCCTCGCCTCGATGGGCTTCCGTTCGCCCGCCTCCAACGCGCTGATCGTCGGCGCAAAGGAGTCCAAGACGGGTAACCCATTACAGATCGGGGCTCCCCAGGTGGGTTACGCGGTCCCATCGTTCTTCTGGGACGTCGACGTGCATGTGTCTGGCGAAGAGGTCGCCGATTTCCGAGGACCTGCGGTTCCGGGAGCCTCGGCGCTGGTGCCCCTTGGGCGAGGAGCCGATTACGCATGGACCTTGACGACCGGTTACTCGGATGCAGTGGATACGAAGGCCGAGCTCCTGTGTGCTCCTGAAGGTGAGGAAGTCACGGAGGACTCGAACTCGTACATGTTTAAGGGCGAGTGCAAGGAGATGGAGGCCCGCGACGAGCAATTCATCGTGAAGCCTTCGGCTGGTTCACCGGGTGCCCCGTCGATCGAAACGCGCACCTTCTACCGCACGATCCACGGACCCGTGTTCGCTCGCGCCAAAGTGAACGGCAAGCCGGTGGCGTTCGTGAAGAATCGATTCTTCTGGAAGCGTGAGGTGGACTCGATCCCGCAGTTCTACAAGTGGAACGCCTCAGTGGATTCGATCAAGGACTTCCAGGCTGCGGCAAGCAAGTTCACGATGTCGTTCAACACGTTCTACGCGGATCACAAGGACATCGGGTATTTCCACGTCGGTTACTACCCGAAGCGACCCAAGGGATACTCGGAGAGCCTTCCCACCTGGGGCACCGGCCAGTGGGAATGGGGCGGCCGTATCCCGTTCCGTAAGCACCCCAAGATCATCAACCCCGAGCAGGGATGGGTTGCGAACTGGAACAACAAGCCAGCGAAGGGCTGGGATAACTACGACGGCATCAAGTGGGGGCCGATCCATCGCGTGCAGCTGCTGCAAGACGAGATGCACAAGTACATGGACGGCGCTAAGAAAGCGAGACTCTCAGACCTGGTCGACGTCATCCGCCAAGCGGCAACACGCGACGCACGTGCCGTCTATCTCGGCCCCAAGATGCTTCGCTTCGCGTCCTCCGCTACCGACCCGAAAGCTGCCGACGCGGCAGCACTCGTCAAGTCGTGGATCGCGGACGGTGCACAGCATCTCAACACAGACTGGAAGGATGGCGATACGGCCGAGGACAACGGTCCGCCCGTCGCGATATTCGAGCAGTGGTACACGAAGCTCGTGCACCAGATCTTCGATGATGAGATCGGCGCTGACGCCTACGATCTGGTGCCGACTCCTATCAGTGACCGAGCAATGTGGCACGACTTCTCATCGTTCACCCTGAACCTGTTCAACAAGAAAGCCCGATCCAAGCTGGCACGGAACTATTGCGACGACTCCGGTACCCCTGCGAAGGAATCCTGTAAGACGCAGGTCGCCAAGGCGCTCGACGAGGCGTTGAAGGCCCTGACCACGGAACAGGGTGAAGACATGTCAGCGTGGACGGTAGACGCTTGGATGATCACGTTCCGCGAGCTCGGACTTGGAACCGCCGGTCCGATCCCATGGCAGAACCGGGGCACTCACAACCAGGTCATCGAGATCCTGAAGAAAGCCGGCGAGGTACCGGCACCCGTGCCGACCAGCAGCACCACGGCGAGCCCCAGCCCCTCACCAAGCCAGAGCTAGCGATCGCAAGGCACCTCCGGTTCCCCCCGGAGGTGCCTTAGCATCGCGTTCA
>JAXDJQ010000219.1:0-15198 GCA_034667565.1 Actinomycetota bacterium | reverse complement strand
GATCAGCAGCGAGATCAGGTTCATGACCTTGATCAACGGGTTGAGAGCCGGACCGGCGGTGTCCTTGAACGGGTCACCGACGGTGTCGCCGATGACGGCGGCCTTGTGAGCCTCGGAGCCCTTACCGCCTTCGTGGCCGTCCTCGATGTACTTCTTGGCGTTGTCCCACGCGCCACCACTGTTGCTCAGGAACACGGCCATCAACTGGCCGGTCAGGATGACCGCAGCGAGGAACGCGCCCAGGGCCTGGTAACCGATCCCGAAACCGATGATGACCGGAGACAAGGTCGCCAACAGAGCCGGCGTCGCCAGCTCGCGCAACGAAGCGCCGGTGCAGATGTCGATCACAGGACCGTAGTCGGGCCGACGCTCGCCCGACATGATCTTGCCGTCGGCGAACTGACGACGGACCTCTTGCACGACGACGGCCGCGGTACGACCGACAGCGCGGATCGCAAGAGCGCTGAACATGAATGCGATCGAGCCACCGATGAGAAGACCGATGAAGGTCTTCGGGTCGGCGACGTTGATCTGGGTCAGCGGGTCACGGAACAATGCGGTGCCGACCTTGTCGATGCCGAGCTCCGACCCGATCGTCTCGATGAACGATGCGAACAGCGCGACTGCCGCGATAACCGCGGAGCCGATCGCGAAGCCCTTCGTAACTGCCTTCGTCGTGTTACCGACGGCGTCGAGGCTGACCATGATGCGCTGGGGCTCTCCCTCGAACTCGCCCGACATCTCTGCGATACCCGCAGCGTTGTCGGAGACCGGACCGAACGTGTCCTCGGACACGACGACACCGGTCGTTGCGAGCATGCCCATACCGGTCAGAGCGACCAGATACAGCGAGAACTGCAGGTTCCCACCGCCGAGGGCGATAGCAACACCGAGCGCAGCAGCGATCGCGATAACGGCGTACACGGACGACTCGAGACCGGAAGAGAACCCGGACAGGATCGTCGTTGCGGGACCGGTACGCGTCGCCTCCGCGATCTCCTGAACCGGACGGTTCTCGGTCGAGGTGAAGTACTCAGTCAGGCGCGACACGACCTGCGCAAGAACGAGACCGATGACGACTGCGCCGAACACCTTCCAACCCTCGTTGCCGTGGTCGTTGCCGACGTACAGGAGAGCGACGATCGCGGTACCGATGACGGTCAGGATGCCCGCCGTGAGGAAGCCACGGTTGATGGGAGCCATCGCCGACTTGTCTTGGTCGGTTGCACGCACCGCGTAGATGCCGACGATGGAAGCGATGACGCCGATGGCACGGGCGATGACCGGGAAGATCAAGCCGAGGGCCGGGTTCGCACCGATCGACTGGAAAGCGGCTACGCCGAGGATGATCGACGCGACGAGGGTGACCTCGTAGCTCTCGAAGAGGTCGGCGGCCATACCGGCGCAGTCACCGACGTTGTCACCGACGTTATCGGCGATCGTTGCCGGGTTGCGAGGGTCGTCTTCGGGGATGCCTGCCTCGACCTTGCCCACGAGGTCCGCACCGACATCGGCGGCCTTCGTGAAGATCCCTCCACCGACTCGGAGGAAGAGCGCCAGCAGCGATCCACCGAACCCGAACCCGATCAGGATCGCAGAGGAGGTGTTCTGGAAGATGAGGATGATGATGGTGGCACCGAGGAGACCGAGGCCAACCGTGAACATCCCCGCGACACCACCGGTACGGAACGCAACCTTCAAGGCCGCCGGAAGCGATCCCGACTTCGCTGCCGCCGCGGTGCGCACGTTGCCTCGCACCGCGAGGCCCATGCCGATGAATCCAGTGAGTCCGGACATCAAGCAACCGGCGAGGAATGCCAACGTCCTGAAGATGCCTGACTGAGCGAAGCTAAGGGCCTCACTCCCGTTCGGCTTCAGAACCGCGGTCGACGTAGCGAACACGACGATCGTCAATGGGATGAGGATCATCCCGATCGTCTTGAACTGGCGCCGGAGGTACGCGAGAGCACCTTCCTGGATCGCACCGGCGATCTCCTGCATCTTGGCGGTCCCCTGGTCGGAAGCAAGCACGCCTCGCATCAGCTGGAAACCGACGCCGATGGCGATCAGGGCCGTCAGGGCCGAGAAGAATAGCCACATGAACTCGGTGCCACCGAGGTGGAACTCTTGGTACCCCCCTTCAGAAGCTAGAAGCAAGTGATTCATGCTGACTTCTCCTTTCTTTGTCGTGCCCGATGTTTCGTTTCTTCCTTCTTTACGAAGATCTGGTTAGCGACTTTCTGACTGACCGTGCGGTCCTGCCCTTCGACGCGCAGTACGAGAGGTCCATCGAACGGATGTTTCTCGCGCACCTCGACCTTGACGCCGGGCCGGAGGCCAAGGGTGTCGAGGAATTCGACGATCTCCGTCTCGGTCGAACCCGGCACCGCGACAACGGCGACGTCTCCCGGCTCCAGCGCGTACAGCGGGGGCATCTCGGGGATCTCGACACTTGCAGGACCGGGGATCGGAAAACCGTGGGGACAGGTCGCGGGCCTGTGCATCGCGACGAACATGCGGTCTTCGACCTCTTGCGGCAGATCGTGTTCGAAGGCACCGGCCAGACGGTCGGCCTCGTTCCACGCGTAGCCCAGCATGTCGGACAGGAATCGCTCCACGATCCGGTGTCTGCGGATCGCGGCGACTGCAGACCTCCGACCTTCCGAGGTGAGCTCGACCCCGCGGTAGGGCTTGTGGTCCAGCATCCCGCGCTCGGCCAGACGCTTGACCGTGGCGGTGACGGTGCCGGGGGTCACCCCGAGCGATTCCGCCAGCTCACCGGTGTGGGCGCCCGTGCCGCCCTTCGTGAGGCGGTATATGGCCTTCATGGCCTCGCGATCGGGTCTGGACAGGGGTTCCGGGAGAGGTTTCACAGCAGGGGAATCTAACTTTTGGCCCCCCAAAACGTCAAGTTGGCCCCCCACCCAGTTTTGTCCGGACCCGGTGGTGTCCCCTCCGGGGTCATCACCGGGTCCTGCCTAAAAGGGAGTTAGCGGTTGATCAGGAGGCGGGTGGTCATCCCTCCACCATCGCGGGGCTGGAATTCGCAGTCGTCAACGAGGCTCTTCAGGAGAGCGAACGACATGACGGCCCGGGTCGAGAAACCCTGGGTGTCGACGTCGGCGCTGGCCGAAGAGTCGACGGTCGCCCCCCGGTCGGCCACTTCGATCCGGACCGAGCCGTCGCTATCTTCCCAGCTGATCGTGACCGGTGCATCGGTCGATGCCTCTTCGTTGTTCAGCACCGCGTTCGCACAGGCTTCGGAGACGGCGATCTTGATGTCGTCCACCTTCTCTTCGTCCAAGCCCGCCGAGCGAGCGAGTGAAGAGATCGCCAAGCGCACCACCCCGACGTACGGCGACCGGGGAGGGATCTCGAGTCGGACGAGCGCCACGCTGCTACGCGCCCGTTGCTGCATCCACCGTTTCGTGGATCGGGAAGACCTTGGTGAGACCCGTGATCTTGAAGATCTTGAGGATCTTGTCCTGGGTGCAGACGAGCGAAAGGCTCCCGTCGTGAGCTTTCACTCGCTTAAGGGCGCCGACGAGAACGCCGAGGCCGGTCGAGTCGAGGAAGTCCACCCCTTCGAGATTGACGACCACGTCATAGGAGCCCTCGGAAACGAGCTCGATCAACTTCTCCCTCAGCTTGGGGGCGGTGTAGACGTCGATCTCGCCTTTGACGTCGACGACCGCATGAGAGCCCGTCTTCTGCACATCTAGTCCCAGCTCCATCGGTTAGGTGTCCTCTCGTGAAAGTTTCGTGGGTCCGGCATCCTATTCGGCCCCCCACGGGCAACCCACCGGCGGGTCCGCCAGTCGGGTTGCTAAAGAGCCCCGGATATCCGTCGATGCCGCCTCGAGAGGCACTACCTTGTTGTTACTTCTGTTGCTTATTGTGACTAGGGGGATGTATTGAGCACGATCGCTCCCACCCCGCGCCTGGGTTGGAGGCTCCTGCCGGCGGTGATAGCCGCGGCGGCCGCCGTGGTCGGTGCCAGCCTGTTGATCGCGGCGCTGAGGCATCACCCCATCGAGGTGGTTGCCGGCAGTCCCTCGGGATCCGCTATCGGAGCGGACGTCGCCGAGGCCGCGGTGTGGCGCAGCGACTCTTTCCCCGTCGGGGCGAGCGGCGCCCTATCCAAGAAGGAAGCAGCTCGTTTCGACAAGCAGAAAGAGCGGGTCAGAGGGGTCGCTCGAGATCTGACCGATGCGATCACGGTCGTTCCAGCCACTCTCCCGAAGGCCGCCTCGCGGCTGATGACCCGAGCCGCCGCGAAAGCCTTGGTGGCGCACGCATCGTCGCTCCCCAAGGCCGCCGAGCTGGTGACGGTGCTCAAAAGGACGGGGCATATCGGGATTCAGGCACCGAGGTTCTCGGCTGCCGCCGCCCGGATGAAGGTCACCATGCAGGCTTCCTTCGACGAACGGATCGTCCGCTGGCGTGAGGACTTCACGTTCTGGATCCAGCGCAGCAAGGGCGCCTGGAAAGTCATCGCGTTCGATCTCGACCGGACCCAGCTCTGATGATCAAACGCTCGCTGGCGCTGGTGCTTGTGATCGCAGCGATCGCGATGTTCACGTCGTTCACCGGCACCCCCGATGCGTCCGAGCTGCTCGTTGGCCGCGTTCACGACTCATTCCAACCGACGTCCGGCAAGGTCTTCGTACTCGTCATCGGCAACGACGCCCGGTTCGGCAATCCATTGAACTCGCGCTCCGACGCCATCCACATCGTCGGTATCAACACCGAGACCTCGCAGGGCGGCATCCTCAACTTCCCGCGCGATTCATGGGTGTCGATCCCGGGTTACGGGACGGCCAAGATCAACGAAGCTCTGTATCACGGAGGTCCCGAACTACTGGCGCGGACGTTGGAAAACATGACGGGGATCCGTCTCGACTATTGGGTGATGGTCGGATTCGAGGACTTCCGACACATCATCTCGGCGCTGGGTGGAGTCAAGATGCACCTGCCAACCGCGGTGTATGACCCGAGCGGTTCGGGGGCTCGCTTGAAGGCAGGGACCCAGGTGCTCGGGGCTCACCAATCCCTCGCCTACCTGCGAACCCGACACTCGTTCGGTGGCGGCGACGTGACCAGGACCACGAATCAGGCAAGCTATCTGCTGGCGCTACTCCGGAAACTCCGACACGAAGCGGGCAAGAGTCCCTCCGCGCTTCTGCGATGGATATCGATCACCAGACGCTTCGCGCGCTTCGACATCTCTGCGGAGGAGATGCTTCGTCTTGGTGTCCTGGCTACGAAGATCGATCCCAAAGATGTCGGCAATGTCACGGTGCCTGTGTCGCTCGGAACGGTAGGAGCTGCGAGCGTTGTCTTTATCTCACCTAGCGCGAGCTCTATCTATGAGAGGTTCAGGACTACCGCTCAGCTGTAGGACTTTCGCAGGGACTACATCTGGGTCCTTCGGCAAGACCACTCGGAAGCGAGACCCATCTCCCTCCGCGCTGGTCACCCGGATGTCGCCTCGGTGCAGGCGAACCAGCTCGCGTGCGATGTTGAGGCCGATACCAGAGCCCTGCGCCTTCCGCGTCAGCGACGAGTCGATCTGATAGAAGCGATCGAAGATCCTCTCCTGCTCGTTCGGTCCGATCCCGATACCGCGGTCCACGAAATCGACGCACACCTGCTCGCCGACCTGAGTGAGCTCTATGTCTATCGGATCCTTGGGGGAAGAGAACTTGGATGCGTTATCGAGCAGGTTGCGGAAGGCCCGTGAGACCAGCGCCTTGTCGCACTTGATCTCATCGATCCCCCCGGTCGCGCTGAAGCGGATCTCCTGAGGGATCGTCTCGCCCACCCGCTTCAGCTCCTCCTTGAGGAGTTCCTCGAGGTTGCACCAGTCGAACAGCAGGTCGATCTCACCCTGCTCCAAGGTGGCGATGTCGATGACGTCCTGGATCATCCTGCCGAGATGAGCAGACTGTCGTTCGACCATCTCTAGCAACGTGCGGACCTGCTCGGTATCGAAACGGTCCTCGTTCTTGAGCAAGGTCGTCGTTGCCCCTCTGATGGTCGTCAGGGGAGTCCTTAACTCGTGGCTGATCGTCGAGACGAATGCAGCCTTGAGACGTCCGAGTTCCTCGTACGTCTCGGTCGTTGCTTCGGCCGCCATCGCAGCGAGCTCGACGTGCCTGGCTGCTTCAACCACATACGCAACGAAGGCCACGATGAAGAAGATGTACGCGAAGCGGGAGATGACCTGATACGGGGGGCCCCCGCCGTCGACCAGGACGACGGTTAGATAGAGCAGACCGCTTCCAGCGGCCGCAGCGGTCCCGAACTTCCACCCGAATCGGCCGACAGTTGCTGCCGCCTCTGCATAGAACAGCATGAAGAAGGGAGAGTCGTAGCCGCCCGTGGCATACAGCCAGATCGCGATCAGAACGTTGTCGAGCACCATGTTGACCACGGGGACCACCGAGGGACTCAACTGCTCCGGGTTCCAGAACACGGTTACCAGCGCGTACAACCCAGCGATCACGATGATGGCCATCGCGAGGGCGTTGTGCTCCCGGGTCGGAGACAGCGTCAAGTACATCACGGTGTTGAACGACACGACCCCCAGACGGATGAACGATATGAATCGCTCGGTACGTCGGAGTCGGTCGGCCAAGGAGAGCGCAGGACTCACCAGTTATCGCCCCTAGGTGTTTCGGTTGTGGACTCTGTTTCAAGGATGTGCGGACTGTCCGATAAGGGCGATACGTAGTTATAGAAGCGCTTCTAGCTCCATCGTGAAGGCCTCTGCTCCGAGGGCCCGGCCGGTCGCTTCCTCGATCAGCGCGTCCCACCGCATCAGGCTTCCGTGGCGGAACAATCGATCGACCAAGAATCCTCCGGCTTCCGGGACCCCGACGAATCCGCCGAACTGACTTTGGGCGGTCGCCAGCAACTGCGACGCGAGAAGGTCGCCGAGCAGGTAGTTCTGGTAATAGACGGGAGCCACCGCGAGGTGGATCTTCGCGGCCCAATCGGGAGCCGACCGACCTTGGGGGCGCTCCACGAGTTGGAACGTCTCGACCAGCTCCCACCACCGATCGTCGAGATCCGCCTCAGGATCCGAATACAGATCCCGCTCGAAATGGGTCATGACCATGCACCAGCGGGCGAAGAGCAGGTTCTGGGCCGAGCTCGCCCGCCGGAGATCGGGTTCGATCCGGCGTAGCTCACCATCATCGACACCGGCAAGGTCACGAAGCCAGGCCGGGTCGCGCACGAGTCGACCGGACAACAGAGCCGCCGACTCCGTTACGAAAGTGTGGGCCGCACGACGGAGCAAGTAAGGCAGTCGGCGGTCGATGCTCACGTCGTAAGCAGCATGCCCGGACTCATGAAGCATCACCTCGGTCCAGTACTCGCCCGGGACTACGTTCGCCAATATCCGAACGTCGCTGGCAGTGCGATCGACATCGAGGCAGAACGCGTGCTGACACTTGTTGGCGCGGGGAAGGAGATCACTTGCCTCCATCACTCGCGCCAGGTCGATCCCGAGCGAAGCGAAGGTTCGCAACGCAAGGTCCTCCGCCTTCGTCTCCTCGAGCAATCCGTCGAGGCTGACGCGGCCATCCGGCGGCAGCGCTTGGAAGAAGGGATCGGCGTAATGCCACGGTGCGAGTTTCTTAGTGCCGAAACGCTCACAGAGTCGCCCGTCTAGATCGGTCTTCCATCTCTTATAAGGCTCGTCGGTAAGTCCCCGGAGGTCGTCGAACAGATCGAAGAGCCACGCTTCGTCCAGTTCTTGCAGCTGCAATGACATCCGATAAAAATCTGGGTAACCGAGGTTGCGTGCTGCCTGGTTGCGCAAGCGGGCGAGCTCTCGGATGCGCGGCGCGACGACCTCACCGATCTTCTTGGACGCTTCCCATGCAGCGCGGCGATCGGACCCATCGTCCGACGTACGCAGGACCTCGTCGATCTCGTTGTCGGAGACCTTCTTGTCCCCGAGCACCGGTCGGTGAGACGCGAAATCACTCTCCACCTGACTCGACAGGCCGACTATCTCTTGCCGTTGCAGCTCATCCATCTGGTTGCCAGTGAGCGAAAGCCGTAGGACCTCCAGCTGGCGGCGCACCACCGGATCGTGTAGCTCACCCTCCAACGCTTCGTTGACGCTCGCAAGCGCCTCGGAGTCACCCTTGATCCTCCGGAGCTCGACCTCGAGCTCTGCACGTCGTTGCTCATTGACTTCCGTCGCGTCGACCTGTGAATCCCAGTACGCGCGATGGAACTCGATCTCTACCGCTGAGATCCGGTCCGATAGGTTCTCGACCAGCTTCGCTGGGCCAACTTCCGCCATAAGGCGGGTCATCCTAGATGGCAACTAGGACCGCGCTCCGACCAGCTCGAAATGCCATGGTTCGTTAGGCAGTGGTTGCACTAGCGGCAGATGCAAAGAGCGCACGAGGCGTCCGGCGAGAAAGAGATCTCCACCAAGGTCTACCGCAAGGCCCCGTTCGTGCATCGATCCTCCGGGACGGGCCACCCAATCGTCGGCGCGCTCCGGATCGCCGTAGGTCGCAAGCGCAGCGGCCCAGAGACGTTGCTGTTCTTCGGAGCTCCGGTATCCAGATACGACGCGCACGTTCCCATCGGCTGCTGAGACGAGGCTGGTCACTGCCGCCGCCATCTCAGGGGTAAGACCCTCGAGCGATCCCACGAGGTTCGCGGGCCAGATCAAACTCGGCTCGATCTCGGCTCGGGCGGTCGCGCTTGCACCCTGTACCTCGATGGTGACCTGAACGGCGCGGCCCCCGGTCCTGCACACGCACGTGACAACATCGCCACCGTTCATCTCCGCGTACCGCCGTGCGAAGGTCTCCGGCAGTCCAGATCCACCAGGGCCCAGCTCGGCAACGGCGGCAAGTGCGGTCGCGTCGGCAACAAGTTGGGCCCGAGCATCGGCGGCAGCCGCGTTCCCGACCTGGGCGATACCTCCCGCGAACATCACAGTGAGGATCAGCGACATTCCTGCGGCGATCAAAGTCATGGGCGTTCGATCCGCATCACCGCATCCGCGCTCATCACGACGTCTCCAAACACCGCTCCAAGCAGAGGAACGACGTCGCGCTGGTAGGTAACGTGGACATGAAGCGGCTCCCCTTGGATCCGTGCCTCCGGCGGAGGGTCGACCTGGACCGAGATCGACGGTATGTCGCGGGTCGCCGCTGCCCTGATGGTCTGGGGGTCGGCATCGACGATCGCTACCCGAGCCGCTTCCCTTGCCGCATGCCACACCCGGGTCCGGTCAACCGCTATCGAGCCCACCTCGACTAGTGCGGTAGCTACTAGAGCAAGAAGAGGCAGGCAGAGTGCAAGCTCCACGGTTGCTTGTCCCCTGTCGTCTCGGGACCGCATCGATCAGCCCTGAGCGTGATCGACCAAGGACGACACGATCGTCGCGAACATGTCGCTAAGCGCACCCGACTTGACGAACGCGGCGAATGTTCCGACTACCAGTCCTGCAACGAGTAGAACCAACGCGTACTCGGCGGTGGTTTGCCCACACTCACCACGCGCCATCCGGCACATCATCCGCATCGAGCCTCCCGAGATCTGGGTTACCCCGATGGCAACCGCTTCGCTCGATGCAAACCCGATTCGGGGACCGCTTAGGTGATCGGCGTCACCGGTTCAGGGACTAACTCGGATGACGTCCCCAAGTTCAACTCCCCACTCCTTGAACGCTCCCTCATTAACTTCGAGTGCACCGCGATAAGAGACGTTCGGTTCATAGGTAGGGCACGGGTCGCGTTCGCAGGGCTCCATGTCGAGGATCTTCAGGATCTTTCCCCCTCGGTCGAAGAACGCTATCGACAGTGGGATCTGAGTGTTCTTCATCCAGAAACCAGAGGTGTGATCTTCGAAGAAGAGAAAGATCATCCCCGCGTCTTCAGCCAGTGACTCTCGGTGCATCAGACCCAACTGCTGGAGCTCTTGGGAATCGGCGACCTCGACATTCACGAGCACCGCACCGTGATCGGTTTCGATGATCGCGGTCCCCGGACGGAATGACGGGGATGGGGTTGGAGCCCCTTCAGGTAGCGCCCCATCGCGCGCGCACCCACTCAGCGCCAAACACGATGCGACGACGAACGTTGCGATCCGTCCCATCGGCGAAGCTTCGCACCTGTTTGGTCCTATCCCTTGACGCCATGGAGGAGAGGCCCCAGCATCACCAGAGCGAATGCCGGGAGGAAGCACAGCGTCAATGGGAGCACGAGCAGCACGGGAGCCCGTCGAGTCTCCAACACGAACGCTCGTGCTTGAGCAGCACGCAATGAACGCGCGTACGTTCGTAGTGATTCATGCAAAGGCGCACCGTCCGCTGCATCCATGAGTGTTGCAAGGGTTCTCATGGCTGGATCACCGGCGGCCAGAGCCCGGGTCCACGAGGCTCCCAAACGGACGCGGCGCCGGAGACGGATCACCTCAACCTGGTCGGTTCCGCCCGGTTCGAAGGCAAGCTCCATTGCGGTCGAGACGCCAACTCCACCTCGGAGCAAGGACGCACACAGCTCCACCCGGGAAGCCAACGGATGGTCGGACGGCACCACGGGTCGCAACCTGCGGGTCCAGACGACGCCCAGGCCACCGAGAACGGCCGCCGCAGTGGTGGAGAGGAGTGAGTCGGCTAGTCCGGCACGGCCCCCCGTGATGACTGCAAGCGATGACACGAGCCCTATCGCTCCCAGCAACCGAGCCGAAAGTTTGCTCGCGGTGACCGCGGCACGCCTCTGATGGTCCAGGTCCAGGCGTTCTTCCAGGGCATCGGCGATCGACCGCAAGGTCGTAGCGAGGGACCCACCGTGCCGCGCGTGGATGGAGATAGCGCGGCCGACCAGTGCCCAGTCCGACCCCATCGCGGCGAGGGTTTCCGCCGCTGTCGTTAGCGGAACGCCGAGACGCAGGGCACGCGCAACCCTCTCCATGCCACGTCGCTCTGTAGTCCACGCGCACAGCGCCTCGCGGGTCGAGCGAGCCATCTCCGCTCTTTGGGCGAGGTCTCGGATGCCATCGCAGATCTCATCTGTCACGCAACAACTCGATCTCGGCGATGCCGCGCTTCCCATCCGTCCGATCGAGGTGCACATACATGTCGAAGGCCTGCGAGATCTCGCGTTCGAGTGTCTTTTCAGAGGGAGCACGGTCGGCCATCAACGCAAGGTTCAGCAACCGTTGCTTGGCGCTTCGGGCCGAACGTGCGTGGATGCTCAACATCGTTCCTGCATGCCCGGACATCGCGGCCGAGACGGCGGGTAAGGCCTCGGGACCTCTGACCTCGCCTACGACGATCCGATCGGGACGCATCCTGAGGGAGGCACGCACCAGCTCCTCCAACGTCACTCGCCCAACACCCTCGGCGTTCGGGGGCCGCGCAACGAGAGAAACTCGGTTGCTTCCTCCGGCCTTCAACTCGGGCAGCTCTTCGATCACAACAACCCGAAGGCCTTCATCGAGCTCGAGGAGCAAAGAGTCGAGAAGGGTGGTCTTGCCGGTCCCGGTTCGGCCGCTGATGACGATTGACCTGCCCTCGCCGATGGCCGTGCGAAGGAGACGGACCTGAAGCGAGGAGATGGATCCGAGCTCCATCAACTCATCCAGCGACCGCCGGCATACGGGGAAGCGTCGGATCGACACCAAGGGCCCGGCGGGCGCGATCGGCGGGAAGACGACATGCATCCGAGATCCATCGGCCAGCCGGACGTCGGCGATCGGGGCCGCGGAATCGATGCGACCCCCACCATCGGACACGAAACGCTCACACCACCACCGGAGGTGATCTTCTGACCTGAACCGGTTCTTGGTTCCCAAGACCGTTCCGCGTTTCTCGATCAGGATCTCGAAGGCACCATTGATCATGATGTCCGTAACTTCGTCATCCCGCATGAGATCGGAGATCGGACCGAAACCGTCGATCTCGTCCGCCAGCATGGCGACAGCCGATGGGACATCCTCAACACCTTCACTCCCCAGAAGATCGCGGAGCGCCAAGCGGCGAGCCGCAGGTTCCAGGTCCGCGAGGTCGTCGTGCGCGTAAGCGAGATCGAGAAGATCAGACACAGACCAACTCGTCGACCAGACTCGACACGCCTCGTGACCAGCGGGACCATCCGCGTCGAACGAGGCGATGATCGTCCTCGGCATCTCTTAGACCGGGGCAACATGCGAGCTCCCTTACGGAGGCCCCGACGATGCGTCCCAGTTGCAAGTGTGTTGTCTCGCCTCCGGGACCGACCCGGTTGGCAACGACGAACCAGCGGGTAGAGGGATGCTCTTCCAGGAACGTCTGCACCCCACGCGCACCAACTGGCGATGGACGCAACAGGAGGACCCCCAGATCGTTGTGCCTCTCCATCGCCTCGACCTTGGCGACCGGTGTATCGACGATCACCCAGTCGAAGCGAGTATCCGAAACGGCCTCGCGATCGCCAGACAGCACGTGGAACCCACCCATCACCGGGATGGGCTCGCAAGCATCCGTTGGTTCGAGACCAAGTCGCCGGGCACTCCCGCCGCCGGGATCGAGCACCACCGGTGAACTACCTCTAGCAGCGAGCTCAGCAGCAAGGTGGATGGTGAGGGAGGTGATCCCGGTGCCACCGTCGGGACTCGTCACGATGACTCGACGCGCCGGGCGTTTGCTCTGGGCAGCGATATCCGCGATCAACTCATCCGGATCGCCGCGGAACGTCACCGCCCCCGTCACGCTCGCATCGCGGTCGCACACGACGACATCCGCGTCTCGCCGGGGTACTCGGTCCAGCGTCAGCGACCACGATCCAGGCGCGCCATCTAATGCTTTGACGAGCTCGAGGCGAGCTGCTGCGTCGCTGCCCACGATGGAAACGTCGAGACTCACGGCCCCGAGCTTCCGCCCGGTACAGCAGTTGGCTTGTGGCGTAGGTCACGAGGGCATGCAACCCTTGACGAGATGGAAGCGGCATTCTTCGACCTCGACAAGACGATCATCGCTAAGTCGAGTCCGCTCGCACTTGGTCGCTCCTTTTTCAAGGAGGGCTTGATCGGTCGCGGCTTCCTGCTGAAATCGCTCTACGCCCAGCTCGTGTTTCAGCTGATGGGTGCGGACGAAAGCAAGATGGAAAGGATGCGGGAGGAAGCCGCCAAGCTCACATCGGGCTGGGAGGTCGAGAAGGTAAAGCAGGTGGTGACCGAAGTCCTCGAGGACGTCATCACCCCGTTGATCTATTCGGAGGCGATGGAGCTGATCCGGGGTCACCGTGCCTCGGGTCGCGCCATCTGCATCGTGTCCTCCTCACCCGAAGAGATCGTCGAGCCGCTCGCCAAGATGCTCGATGTCGACTTCTGGATCGCCACCAAGCCCACGGTCGTCGACGGCAAGTACACCGGAGAGCTCGACTTCTACGCCTACGGGCCCGGCAAGCCAGTAGCGATGAAGCGCCTCGCTGAAGCGGAGGGTCTCGATCTGGCAGGTTCCTACGCCTATTCGGATTCTGAGACCGACCTCCCGATGCTGGAAGCGGTCGGTCATCCGGTGCTGGTCAACCCGGACAAGCAACTCAGGGCCATGGCCGCAGAGCGTGGGTGGGCGACGGAGACGTTCAAGAACCCGGTCTCCATCAGGAGCCGCCTCCCCCAGCTGATTCCCCCTCAGATGACCCCTGGGAACCGCCTGCTGGCAGCTGGGGGTCTGGCGGTGGCCGCTTCGGCCTGGTGGTGGGTGGCTCGGAAGAACAGGGGCCGGGCCGACTAAGGTAGGGCCGATGTCTTTCTCGCGGCCAACCCTCGTACGGACCTTAGCGGCAGCTTGTGCCGTTCTCGTGGCGACCCTGAGCCCCACGATGGGGCCGGGGCATGCGGCCCCCAGCCGCTCCGACCTCGAAGACGCCCGATCCCGGTTGATGCAGCTGGAACGCGATTTCGAGCTGGTCGTCGAGCGCTACAACGTGGTCCACGAACACCTCACTACCCTGCAGGCGCGGATAGCCGCATCGGAGCTCGAGGTCCGCCAGATCGAACAGCGGATGCGCGTACGCAGAGACGCTGCGGTCGAGCTGGCCACCGAGCTCTATAAGGGCGGCCGCACCATCGCCTTGGAGGGTGTCCTTGCGGCCGACTCACTCGCCGACCTCGACCAACGTGTGAGCTACCTGGAAACGTCAACTGCGGTGCAATCTCAAGTGTTCGAACGCTTGGCGATCGATCGGACGGTGCTCGACAAGAAGATCGAAGAGCTAGATCGGCAGCGCGCGCAGGCACTCTCCGCCCAGCGTGTCGTCGACGACCTCCGCACCCGCATCGAGGCCAAGGTCGCCGACCAAGCGGATGAAGTGGAAAGTTTGCGCGCTCAGATCGAAGAAGCCGAGAGGCGCGAGGCTGCAGCGGCTCGGCGCGCAGCAGCGGCTGCAAGCACACCCAGCGCGCCAACCTTGACGATCTCGTCCTACCCGCATCCGGCTCCCGCGCCTAATGGTGGCGCGCAGGCCGCGGTCGACGCTGCTCTCAGTCAGGTCGGCAAGCCGTACCAGTGGGGGGCCGCGGGACCGAACTCGTACGACTGTTCAGGCTTGACGATGTGGGCGTGGGCCCATGGGGGCGTCAGCCTGCCGCACAGCTCGGCGGCGCAGTACAGCGCCACATCCCGGGTGTCGCAGGGCGATCTGGCCCCCGGCGACTTGTTGTTCTTCGGCAGCCCGATCCATCACGTGGCCATGTACATCGGCAACGGACAGATGGTCGAGGCCCCCTATTCGGGAGCCTCCGTGCGGGTCACGTCTGCATCGCGCTCCGACTTCGTGGGGGCCGGCCGCCCGTAACCAAGATGCGAAGTCTTTAGACGTCTGCTCCCGGGCCGCTCATCTGAACGTCCCCGTCCTTCGTTCGCACATAGACCTGCCAGTGGTAGTACGCGTAGAACATGTTCGGGTCGCGCATCATCTGTCGTGCGTAGATGAGGATCGCCCGCACGTAATCGTTGCTGCGGTTGTAGGCGAAAAGGGCATCCCACATGCGGTCCGGTGCGCCCGACGAAGATAGATATCGAGCCGCGCCGATGACCGCGTCGTGCGGGTCGTTGATGTTGCCCCCGTTCCCGTAGACGTCCCATGTCGAGGGCAAGAACTGCATCGGACCTTCAGCACCCGCGGAGCTGGGACCGAGGATGCGTCCGAATCGAGACTCGACGAAGTTGAG
>JAXDJQ010000218.1:0-10222 GCA_034667565.1 Actinomycetota bacterium | reverse complement strand
AGGTGCTTGCGATCGGTCTGGCCCACGCTCCCGACGTCGTATCGCAATGGATGCTGCAGGGGTTCGATCTTGTCTTCACGGGACATACCCACGCGGGACAGGTACGTGTCCCAGGGTTCGGCGCAGTTGTTACGAATTCCTCGCTCCCGACCGAACTCGCCGGTGGATTGCACCGCGTTGGCTCGGGTTGGTTGCACGTGAGCCCCGGTCTAGGAACGGGACGGTTCGCTCCGATCAGGTTCAACTGCCGACCCGAAGCAACGTTGCTGGAGATCACTGCTTAGTTCGCGCGTTGCTCGTTCTGCTCGCTAAGAACGCGACGTGACTTATCTTGATAGCGCCATGAGGAGGGTCGTCGCTGCAGTAGCAGCTCTAGTCGTGTTGTCTGCCATGCTCACCGATGCCGCATCGGGGCAGTCCACGGCGGCGCGGCCACCATCGAAGCTCTCACCCCCCGGTCAGGTCCAGATCATGACCGTGAACGCGCGCCAGAACAAGCTCCTGACAACGTTCGGGCGTTTCAATTCGTTGCTAGAGCTTTCACGCGCGGTCCGCTTCCGACCTCCGGCCTTCAACGGGGGTCAGGCGGGAACCGTGATTGCTCCGGACGTTGTCGTCATCAACGAGTTCCGGGAGCTCCAAGTAGAGGTGTTCGCCGGCATGCTCGAGCTGAAGTTCGATCAGCCATACGAGATCATCGGCCCGACCGACGTGCAAGCGGCCTTCATCGTCAATACGGCCACGGTAGAGCCCCAGGGTGACGTCGAGATCGTCGACGACGTTTGCCTAAACGACGAGACGTCAACCGTCCCCCGCATGAGGCGGGAGTATCCACTCGGGCGGTTCAAGGAAGCGTCTACGGGGGCGCCCTTCACGATCGTGGGAGTCCATCTCTCGCGCGACTACTCACCTTCGACTGAAACCGATTGCATCGTCAAGAACGTGCAAGAGGTCCGAGACCGCCTTGCCAACGAACCGAGTGCCACTTTCATCGCCGGGGATTTCAACTTCCGGCCGACGGAGCAACCCCGCGAATGCGATCCCGATGAAACGGGAGCCCCCTCGCGATGGTGGGCGCTACTGACGCAACCCACCGACGGTGCCAGGCCCTATGTGGACGCGGTCAAGATGTTCCATAACGAGCGCAACCTGTCGATGGTCGATGAGTGGACGTATCAACATGCATCGCCGGTCGTTACGTGCACCGGATCGACCGGGATCAGGCTCTCGAGGATCGATTACATCTTCGGCTCGGGGGTGACTGTGGCGGAAGCCCACGCGGATCATCCTGGATGGACCGATCCCGCCAACTACAAGTACTCAGACCACCGCTACGTTCTCGGTCGCTTCGTGCTGACGGGGCCCCCTAGGCCTCAGGTGCCTACAGCCGAGCAGGCAGCAGGAGGGGTCATCGACCTTTCGTGGAATGCGGTCGAAGGTGCAACCGGGTGGATCGTCTATCGGGCCAAACCTGGTGCCGACTACCAGCAACTTGCACGCTTATCGGGCGAGGTCCTGACCTACCAGGACAACGACACCGTCGATGCAGAGATGTACCGCTACTCGGTCGCTCCCATCGGGGCCGACACTGGTCAAGGCGTCGAATCACGACCCGTCTGGATGACGGCCGACGCACGGGGCCCCCACGTCAACAGCATCACTCCGCTTCCCGGAGCGACGGGGATCAGTCCCGATGTGACGGTGCGCGTTACTTTCGATGAGTGGGTTGAAGCAACGAGTGTGACGGACGAGACCATCTCGATCTATCGTGACGGCGAACGCGTTTCAGGGCAACTGATCCGTAAAGGTGGCTTCGTGTTGAAGTTCAACCCGACATTCCCACTGAAGAAGGGGGAAGGGTTCACGGTCGTCGTGCGATCGGTATCGGATGTTCTCGGCAACCAAGGTTCGGTATTTAAATCCCGCTTCCACACGGTAGAACCTCCGAAGAAGCGCAGGCACCCCCGGCGTTAGAATGCCGGGGTAAACGGGAAGTAGCGCAGCTTGGTAGCGCGCCACGTTCGGGACGTGGAGGCCGGGGGTTCAAGTCCCCCCTTCCCGACCAAAGGTCGGAGTGAGATCCTTCGTATCGCTAAACGAGGAGCTCGGCCACCTGCACCGTGTTCAGCGCAGCACCCTTCCGGAGGTTGTCGGCCACGCAGAACATCTCCAGAGCTCGCTCGTTGAACGGATCCTTCCGGATCCTCCCCACGAAACAGGGATCCTTGCCCGTCGCGATGAGCGCGGTGGGGTAGACGCCGTTCGACGGATCGTCCATCACCTCGACGCCGTCGGCCTCGGACAACCACTTGCGCGCGTGATCGGGATCGATCGGATCTCGGAATTCGGCGTGCACGGCAACGCCATGCGAAACCATGACCGGGACGCGGACACAGGTCGCCGTGACCATCAGGTCGGGAAGACCCATGATCTTGCGCGTCTCGTAGCAGAGCTTGAGCTCTTCGCTGGTGTAACCATCCTCTTTGACCGAGCCGCACTGAGGGATGAAGTTCATCGCTATCGGGTGAGCGAAGGCTTTGCCCGCCTGTAAGAGGTCCCCCGCCCGTCCCAGGGTGGTGACATCGGGCACCTCTCCGGCAGCGAGCGTCTGGGCCCACAGGTCATCGATCCCCGGCTTGCCCGCTCCGGAAGCGGCCTGATAGCTGGAGAGGATCAAGCGTTCGACCGGCGTTTGCCGATGCAGCACGGCCACAGGAACGATCATCGCCAACGTCGTGCAGTTCGGGCTTGCGATGATCCCTTTCGGGCGTTGTTGTGCCGCTTCGGGATTGATCTCGGGCACGACAAGGGGGACCTCGGGGTCCATCCGCCAAGCAGCCGAGTTGTCCACCACGATCGCACCTTGCTCAACGGCGATCGGCGCCCACTCGGCAGCCAGCGGGTCATCGACATCGAAGATCGCGAGGTCTGCACCGGCGAACACGTTTGGATCCAGTCCAACTACCTCCACCGTGCCGTCTTTGAACGGCAGCTTTCGTCCCACCGATCGAGGCGAGGCAACGGGAATGAGCTCGCCTACTGGGAAGGCACGTTCCTCGAGGATCGAGAGGATGTTGAGTCCCACGGCGCCGGTGGCGCCAACGACAACTACTCTCACTTGGTCTCCAAGGGCTTGCCGTCTGCACGCAGGGCCTCTAGCTGACCGGTTGCGGTCTCCGGGTGCTCTTCTCGGAGCACGGCACCCTGGGATAGCTCGAACGTGTCATGGATAGCTTGGACAGCGCGGTCCACCTCGGATGCAGCGATGACGCACGAGATGCGGATGGACGACGTAGAGATGATCTCGATGTTGATGCCAGCATCGGCCAGAGCATCGAACATGTCTGCCGCTACACCTGGATGGGTCTTCATCCCCGCGCCGACAAGCGAGATCTTCGCGATGCTCGAATCTGTTTCGATCCCGACCGCACCTACATCGGTCGCGATCTTCTGCAGGATGGGTTCGGCGCGGCGCAGATCGTCCTTGGGAACCGTGAAGAAGATGTCTGTCGTTCCGTCCTCGGAGGAGTTCTGCACGATCATGTCGATATTCACGCTCTCATCGGCGAGAGGCCGGAAGACGCGGGCCGCGATGCCTGGCTGATCGGGAACCCCTTTGACCGTGACCTTGGCTTCGGACGTGTCGTGAGCGATCCCAGAGATGATCGCTTGCTCCATTCGGCTGTCCTCCTTCCTCACCCATGTTCCTTCTTCGTCATCGAATGACGACCGAACGTGGATGAGCACTCCGTAGTTACGAGCGTATTCGACACTTCGCAACATCAACACCTTCGCACCACTCGCAGATAACTCGAGCATCTCCTCATACGAGACCGCGTGAAGCTTGCGGGCCTCCGGCACCAAACGAGGATCTGCCGTGTACACACCTTTGACATCGGTATAGATCTCGCAGGCGTCCGCGCCGAGGGCCGCAGCGAGAGCGACCGCCGTCGTATCGGATCCACCTCGTCCCAACGTCGTTACATCGAAGCTTGTCGAGACACCCTGGAACCCAGCGATGATGACGACCTTGTTCAAGTCCAGTGCCTCGAGCACACGCTTAGCGCGCACGTCGACGATGCGCGCCTTGCCATGAACCGTGTCGGTGACTATGCCGGCCTGTGAGCCGGTGAACGAGATGGCCTCTCGCCCGAGTTCGTTGATCGCCATCGACAACAGGGCCATCGAGATGCGCTCCCCGGCCGAAAGCAACATATCTAGCTCACGTGCATGAGGAGCCGGAGAGATCTGGGCCGCAAGCTCTACGAGCTCATCGGTGGTGTGACCCATGGCGGACACCACCACGCACACACGCTGCCCCGAGTCGGCGGCGGCTACCACCCGCTCGGCAACCCGCTTGATGCGCTCGGGGGTCTCGACAGAGGTGCCGCCGTACTTCTGAACGATCAATGCCATGGGCCTATTAGACCCGGCTGAGGGCGACTAGAGCGTCAGTCGCAATGCTTCTCGTGCCCCTTGCCCTTGGCCTTCTCGTGACCCTTGCCGTTCTCGTGACCGTTCGACTCTGGGTTCCCAGTACATCCATCGTCGGCCTGGCTCGGGGTGGGTTCGGACGTGGGTTCGGGATCGCTCGGTTCGGGTTCATCGCTCGGCTCGGGGGTCGGGGGTGCTGAAGGCTTCGGGTTGGCAGCGTTGTGGTCCACCTCGGGCTTGTCCGGCCTCGTCAGCGTCGCCCCCATCACGATGTCTCTCTCGATCGTGGCGACCTTGCGAGCCGTCGGAACCGCAGCGACGAGCGCCGGCTTGGGTTCGCGAGCAGGCATCTCGACCTGCTTGATCACGGCCGGCTTCACTCGAACCACCCGGGTCACTGGTGCCTGTGACTGCTGCTGCGCGATCACCGGAGCGGGTCGCACCGGAAGAGCGGTGTTGGGCATGAAGGAACCGAGGGTAACGATCGCCCCGAGCGTCGCTGCCGCAGGTGCGAGATGTCCGGCCCCAACGCGCTTCAGCCACACCGCCAAGCGGCGGCCAAGAGCAGCTGGGCCGGCAAGCAGAACCAATGCTCCGGCAACCGGAAGCCTTACCGGGAGCGCATCGATGAATGAATTGACGATCATCGGATCGAACTGGGTTCCGGCTTCGGCGCGCAGTACGTCGACCGCGTGCTCGCGCCCTGCACTCACGCGATACGGACGGGTCGAAGTGATCGCGTCGTATGCATCGGCAACGGCGATGATGCGGGCAAACAGAGGTATATCGGTACCCGCGAGTCCATCTGGGTACCCCGTACCGTCCCACCGCTCGTGATGGTGGCGAACGGATTCGACCACGTCGGCACTGCCGACACTCGAGACCATCCACGCGCCGACCACGACGTGCTCTTCGACGATCGCACGCTCCTCGCTTGTCAGCGTTCCCGGCTTGCGAAGCACGCGATCCGGAACGCGGATCTTTCCTACGTCGTGTAGAGCGGCGGCTAGGCGAAGCTCTTCGATAGCGGCGACGCTGAGTCCCATCGCAGCGGCTGTCCTGTAAGAGTGACGCTCAACGCGCTGTGAGTGACCGTGCGTGTACGGGTCCTTCGCTTCCAAAGCACCGTTCAGGTCCTGCAGAACCGCGAGCTGATCCTCGGGACTGATCCGCACCGCTTGCGTGGGGTGACCGGAGCGGTCGAGCCCAAGCAAAGACGCACCTTGATCGAGGCGATCGTCGGCGCGCTTGCGTTGCAACCAACCCCAGATGAGTAGTTCACCGAAGGCGATATCGGCCGATTCGGGACGTGTTTTCCAGATCGCGAGGCCCAGCGATATGACGATGGCAGCGACCGCGAAGCCAACGAGACCGATGATGAAGACATTCGGGTCGGGGTCGAGAGCGCGCAGCAAGGCGAAGATCGCGAAGACCGGCAAGCCGACGACCGCCAGCGTCGCGACGAGCGCATGCGGAAGGTAGGGCCTCACGTTCACATATGTGTGGCGCTCGCGCATTTCGTCCTCCGTGTCCGGATTCCCGGCTACATAGAGTACCCAACCGGATGCTATCCGTGACTATTCGCCGCTAAACCTCGGCTCTCCTGCTAGCCGGTTATCCGATGCCGGCCCTCTAAGGCCCGGCCCAGGGTTACCTCGTCGGCGTACTCCAAGTCTCCTCCCACGGGCAGCCCCGAGGCAAGCCGGGTTACCTCGACCCCTAGGGGGGCTATGAGGCGAGCGAGGTACATGGCGGTGGCTCCCCCCTCGGTGTTGGGGTTCGTCGCCACGATCACCTCTTTGACCGAGATGGCGCCGGTGTCATCGGGGCGCAGGCGCTCGATCAGCTCCGAGATCCGGAGGTCGTCCGGGCCGATCCCATCGATGGGCGAGATAGCGCCCTGGAGGACGTGGTACCCACCGCGGTACTCCCGGGTGCGCTCGATCGCGACGATGTCCGGTGGGTCCTGGACGACGCAGATCATCGTGGCGTCTCTCCTGTCGTCACGGCAGTACTGGCAGCGCTCCTGATCGGAGACGTTGAAACAGATCTCGCACAGGCGCACTTTCTCCTTTACCTCGCGGATGACATCCGACAGGCGCGTGGCGTCGGCAGCGGGCGACTGCAGGAGATGGAATGCGACGCGCTGCGCGCTCTTCGGGCCTATGCCCGGCAAGCGTGCGAGCTCGTCGATCAGGTCCTGGATCGGGCCTGCGTACAAGTCAGATCAACTAGCCCATGCCGGGAAGCCCGAGGCCTCCCATGCCACCGGCCAGCGGACCCATGGCCTCGGCTTGCGCGTCACGCGACTTGTCCAGCGCGTCGTTGATGGCGGCCGTGACCGTGTCACCGATCATCTCGACGTCATCTGGTTCGACATCGGATAGCAACTCCGGGTCGAGACTGACGCTGAGCACGCGTTGATCGCCCGAGACCCGTGCCTTCACCGCACCTCCACCTGCAGAGCCCTCGAACTCGAGCTCCGCGAGCTCGGCTTGAGCCTTCTGCATCTCCATCGCCATCTTCTGTGCTTCCTTCATCATCCGTTGCATGTCTTTCATGTTGTCTTCTCCTCGACGATCTCAGCCCCCAGCCCCTTGCGCACGAGCTCGATGGGGTCGTCTTGTACTGCAGTCGCGTCGGCGGCGACGCTGATGTCCGGTAGATCGTCCTTCTCAGGTTCGACGTGGGTTGCCCCGCGAGCGACGAACACGACCTGTGGTCGAACACCGAGAGCCGCGTGCAACGCGTCTGCGACCATCGAGGTGTTGCCCGCGGTCGACATCTCTTCGGAGTGATAGGCGGACTGAACCTCGACCTCGAGGTTGCCGCCATCGAATGACAGGGGCCGGGATGGGTTGAGCAAACCCCACACCCGCATCGAAGACTTTCTCAGCTCTTGCAGCGTGACCGCCCAGCTCTCTTTGATGTCCCCGAGCCCCACTTGGGCCGGAACCGCGGTCTTGGGTTGGACGGGTTGGACCGAGGTCTCTGTCGCGGGGGGCGCCCCGGCGGGCGGGGCCGGTTCCGGCTGGGGAACAGTCTCGGAGGAGGGCGGTCGTCGCCCCGGCGAGTTCCGCAGCCCGGCCGCCGGCTTCTTGGCGGCGGGGCGAGGACTGTCTGAGCGAAGGGGTGATGCGCCGCCCTCCGTAGAGGCGGTACCTGAAGGGGGGGCGATCTCGGGGGGCGGACCCTCGATGCCTATCCGGCGTTCGAGACGCTCGATCCGACCTAGCAGTCCACCTGCGGTCGGATCCGTTTCGGGGGCGGCGGCTCTCACCAGAGCAACTTCCAAGAGGAGTCGATGGTTGGGGGCATTACGCATCTCCGTGATGGCTTTGCCAAGCAGATCCAGGACCCGGACCAGCGCTTCCGGTGTGAAACGACCCGCTTGGAGGCTTAGCGATGCGCGATCGGTCTCGCTGGCGTCGAGAAGGGAGGTTGCGCCGGGGGCAGTGGCCAGGAGTAGCAGAGAGCGGGCGTGCTCCATCGCCGCGAACGTCAGCTGGCGAGGGTCGGAACCTTGCGCCACAAGACCGTGAAGCTTGGTGAAAACGGCCCCGACGTCGTGGTTCGCGATCGCATCGAAGACCTCGACGAGGGCGTCATCGTCACGGTCACCGAGCAACCGCTCGGCATCCTCGATCGTGACCTTGTCTTCCAAACTCGATAGCTGATCGAGAGCAGACAGCGCATCTCTTGCGCTTCCGTCCGCGTGCCGGGCGACCACCGTCAACGCGTCTGGATCGACGGTGATCTTCTCTCGCTTAGCGATATCGGCGAGGTGTGCCTCGAGGTCCTCGACGGTGATCCGTCGGAAGTCGAAACGCTGGGTGCGGGAGACGATCGTTGGCAGGACCTTGTGGGGGTCGGTCGTCGCAAGGACGAAAACGACATGACCCGGAGGCTCCTCAAGGGTCTTCAGCAACGCGTTGAAAGACTGGGTCGTCAGCATGTGAACCTCGTCGATCACGTACACCTTCTTCTTGCCGCCTGCGGTCGCCAGATTGACGCCCGAGAGGATCTCTCTGGTTTCGTCGACCCCCGAATGCGAAGCGGCGTCGAGCTCGAACACGTCGAGAGACGAGCCCTCCGAGATGGCAACGCAAGAGTCACACACACCGCAGGGCTCGGAGGTCGGTCCGTTCACGCAGTTCAGCGCTTTCGCCAGGATCCGAGCGGTGCTCGTCTTGCCAGTCCCACGCGGACCCGTGAATAGATAGGCATGGGCCACTTTGTCTTCGGTGAGGGCGTTCTTCAGCGTCCGAGAGACGTGTTCCTGCCCCAACAACTCGTCGAAGTTCTGCGGCCGATACTTCCGATAAAGAGAGAGATAAGCCATCGCCCTCATCCTAGTTGTGGGGTGCGCCAAGTCCCGAGACTTTTCGCGCACTCACGTAGTCCCACCGCATGTGGGTGCTCGCCGGAGGTGGGACGGGGGATAGAAAGTGGCCGTGCAGCTCGTGGTTGACCTCTGAACGGTCGGCGCTATCCCCGGCAGCCGGCTCCGGCCGGGCGACCCCACGGCACTCTCGGGACACCGCTTACGGCTGCTCCCTTCCGGGCCTGACCGGGTTCACGGCTCCGAGTCGCGTAGGACCCGACCATCAACGCTGCACACCGGGGGCTGCCCGGTCATCCAAAGGCCGCACACGAGCGATCAGCCCGGCATGACGGGGGTTTCCGGTACAGAGGACCCCGAGCCCTCCACCTAGCACGGCCGGAAGCATCCTCGCAGGTTCCCGCGAGTTACTGGCAAGCGGAGACGAAGGGATTTGAACCCTTGGACCCTTTCGGATCACACGATTTCCAGTCGTGCCGTTTCGGCCGCTCACGCACGTCTCCGTCGGCGATTGTAAGAGCGTGGGTCAGTCTCGATACTCAAGGGGGCCGGGGCAGTCACGCTCCTTTACACGGACGGTCGAAGCAAGCGCGTCCCGAGCGGCCTCCCGACCGAGGTTCCACGACCAGAACGAAAGCGGCTGCCCGAAGCGCCGGTAGTGACCGGCCAAGACGCATGCGCGCACCTCTTCGGGTGCTTCCACCAATATGGGAACCGCATCCGCGCTCAACATCGTCGAGAGGTAATACGTGTCGATCTTGCCCGTCGCTTCGTACCGGACGAGGTTCCGTGCAGCAATGAACGCGTCAGGGTTGATCACGTTCACCACCAACAGCCCCGCGGCGGTCAAGCCGACGACGATCCGTGGAAGCCACCTCGCGTTCCATCTCACACCCGCGGTCATCACGGCGAGGATGACGAGCGCCAGCCAGAAGATCGCGACGTGCACGAAGAAACGCAGGCGCGTGAACCCGTAGGTCTCCTCATACAGGCCAAGGCGCTTGAGCGCGGAGAGAAGCACGACGAGCGTCAGTACGCACAGCAGGCCGAGGAGAGCCTGCATCAAGCGGCGGTCCCGCTCGGACTCGCTCTTGGCGAGATTCACCGACGCGGCGACGACCACCAGGACGAGGGCCGCGATCACCACGAGTTGGAAGAAACCGGACCGCGCGTACTCCGCGTAGGTCAGGCCGGTCGTTCGCAGGACATGCTGCTCGCCGCCGAACAGCACCGTGATCTGTACCACAACGAATGCCGCGAACACCAGGTTCACCAACGTCAGAGGGATAACCCACTCGGGGGCTTGCAGGTTGCGACGATCCTTCTTGACACCGGTGATCGATGCCCATGGGGATCCAACGCGTTCGACGAGTGGGGTTGTTGCAACGAGCGCATAGGCGCCCGTAAAGCACACGGTCACCAGTCCTACGAAGAAACGTGCAGGCA
>JAXDJQ010000217.1:0-7494 GCA_034667565.1 Actinomycetota bacterium | reverse complement strand
CAAGACTCTCATCATGGATTTGTCACGCGCTACCTCGTTCACCAGCATCTGCTCGGCTGCGGCTAGGTCGATGTTCGACGGCAGCAGATCCAAGCCGTGGACCGAGGTCTTCTGGAGCGCTTCCTCCGGATCCGACGTCCGATCGAGCAGAGCGTCGTAGACCGTGATGTCGAGCTCCCCCGGTTCGATGCCGAGCCCTAAGGCACATCCACCCTGGGGATCGAAGTCGACCAACAAGACCTCGTGGTCGAGCTCGGCCAGCCCGGCCGCAAGGTTGATCGCGGTCGTGGTCTTGCCCACCCCGCCCTTCTGATTGGCGAGAGCTATGACTCTCGTCTCTCGTTCCCGGCGGTCGGGGAAAAGCCCAACGTCGCCATCTAGCGTCGTTGCAGCGGGAGTTTCCGGCATCCAGCCCCCTTTGACTGTTGATTTGTCGACAAATCACTTTGTCGGCTGCGCACGTTACCCGCATAAGGCTGTAGCGACAAGACCTGGGAGTGCGAAAGACGGGGAGAGCGCGAAAGGTTCGCCTGGGTGGGTCGGGGGTTAGTCCTTGGCGCGTGGATGAGAGGTCAGGTAGACCTCCCGCAACCGCTGGTCCGACACCAGGGTGTACACCTGGGTCGTCGCCAAGCTCGCGTGTCCCAGCAGTTCTTGAACCACCCTGATGTCGGCCCCCGCATCGAGCATGTGGGTGGCGAAGGAGTGCCTCAACGTGTGCGGCGAGACCTTGGACTCCATCCCCCCGCTGCGGGCATAGGTCTTGAGGATCTTCCAGCACCCCTGACGGCTCAGCCGTGCCCCGCGGAAGTTCAGGAAGAGGGCAGCATCGGCCGTCCCTCCCCTCGATCTCCTCTTCTTGACGAGCTCGGATCGGGTGATCGTCAGATAGTCCCCCACCGCTTTCCTGGCTGCACGACCCACCGGTACGACCCGCGCCTTGTTGCCCTTGCCCGACCGGACTCTTATCGAGCCTTCGTCCAGATCGACATCGTCTAGGTCCAGCGCGGCCAGCTCCGAGATGCGCAAGCCGGTCCCGTAGAGGACCTCGAGGATGGCTCTATCGCGACGGCCCAGCGGAGAGTCGTCCGTCAGGTCGATCAGCCGTTCGACGTCTTCGATCGGGATCGCTTTGGGCAGGGAACGGGGCTGCTTCGGAACCCCGAGGGTGACCGTGGGGTCTGCCGAGACACGCCCCTCCCGAAGGAGGAACCGGTAAAGGGCACGAACCGAGACCATCATCCGAGCCACGCTCGACGGGCTCATCGCACGGGATGCCGGGGGCCGCCCGGCTCTTAGCGACTCCAGGAACGACGTCAGCTGGGTGGCCGAGATATCGGCGGGGTTTGCCCGCGACCGGGCGCAGAACTCGCGCCACGTCAGGAGGTCGCGGCGATACGCCATGACTGTGTTGTCGGCTAAGCCCTTCTCGAAGCGGATATAGGAGATGAACTCGTCTATCCAGCCGTCAAGACGGCGAAGGGGTTCAGATGACGTCGTCGAGGGCGACGGACTCAAGACCGTGGGCTTCGGCAACCGGTGCGTAGGTGATGGCGCCCTGATGGACGTTCAGGCCGAGAGCGAGGGCCGGATCTTGCCGGAGCGCTCCCTCGAGCCCCTGCTCGGCCAAGGCAACGACGTACGGAAGCGTGGCGTTGGTCAGGCCGTACGTTGAGGTGTGAGGCACCGCCCCGGGCATATTCCCGACGCAGTAGTGGACGACATCATGAACGAGGTAGGTCGGGTCCGAATGGGTCGTCATCCTGGTGGTCTCGAAGCAACCTCCTTGGTCGACCGAGATGTCCACCAGCACCGAACCTGGCTTCATCTCCTTAACGACGTCCTCGGTCACCACTTTGGGGGCGATGGCACCGGGGATCAGCACCGCCCCGATCACGAGGTCCGCGGAGATGACCGTCTCTTCCACCGACAAGCGGTTCGAGGCCAGCGTGAGGATCTTTCCCTGGTGGATGCGGTCGATGTCGCGGAGCTTGTTGATGTTCTTGTCGAGCACCACGACTTCGGCCTCCATGCCCTGGGCGATCCACGCTGCATTCATGCCCGCCATGCCTGCTCCGATGACGACGACTTTCCCGGGCCGAACCCCTGAGACCCCGCCCAGCAACACCCCTCGGCCGCCGTGACCTCGCTCCAGGAACGAGGCCCCGACCTGGGGAGCCATGCGACCCGCGACCTCGCTCATGGGGGCCAGCAAAGGGAGGGACCTGTCGGGGAGCTCCACCGTCTCGTATGCGACGGCGCTCGTCTTGGAGTCGATCAGGGCCCGAGTGACGGGTTCGCTGGCGGCGAGGTGCAGGTACGTGAAGAGGATCAAGCCTTCTCTCAAACGATGGAATTCCTCGGGGACGGGCTCCTTGACCTTGAGGACCATGTCCGCCTGAGCGAAGACCTCGTCCGCATCCGGAACGATGGTGGCGCCCGCCCGCTCGAAGTCTTCGTTAGGGATGCTCGACCCAACGCCGGCCTCGTTCTCGATCAGAACCTCGTGCCCGTGCACTACGAGCTCGCGCACCCCCGCCGGTGTGATCGCTACCCGGTATTCGTTGTCCTTGAGCTCGCGCGGTACTCCAACCCTCATGGGCAGGAGACTAAGCGTTTACGTGGCGTCCGGCGAGTGCCGGTCGCCGCTAGAAAGCTTGGTGTTGTTCGACCGAGATCGAGATGCCGCCACCTTGATCGCTGCGCTCGTCGATCGCAGCACCTACGAAATCCCTGAACAGAGGATGTGGCTTGTCCGGACGACTCTTGAACTCGGGGTGGAACTGGCCGGCGACGAACCATGGGTGGTCCGCAAGCTCGACGATCTCGACGAGCTGGCCGTTGGGCGACTCGCCGGAACAGATCAGTCCGGCTTGCTCTAACCGGGTACGAAGGCGCGGGTTCACTTCGTAGCGATGCCGGTGTCGCTCATAGATCAATTCGCTGCCGTATGCCGCTGCAGCCTTGGTGCCCGGAGCAAGTCGACACGGATAGGCGCCGAGACGCATCGTGCCCCCGAGGCTGTCGAGGTCCTGGCCCGGAAGGATGTCAACCACCGGGTAAGGAGAGTTCCCATCGAATTCGGAAGAATTCGCGCCTTCGAGCCCGGCGACGTTCCGGGCAAACTCGACGACCGCGCACTGCAATCCCAGGCAGATGCCGAGGAAAGGCACCCTCCGTTCCCGAGCGAAGCGGATCGCGTTGATCTTCCCCTCGACCCCTCGGACACCGAAGCCACCAGGTACCAAGATCCCATCGAGGTCACCTAGGGCCGCCTCGAGATCGGTCCCCTCGAGATCGTCGGACGCCAACCATGTGATCTCAAGTTGGGCGCCATGCGCGAAGGACGCGTGCTTGAGACTCTCGACCACCGATAGATAGGCGTCGGGCAATGTGACGTACTTGCCGATGATCCCGATATTGACCTTGCGCTGGGCAGAATCGATCTTGTTAACGAGGTTCTGCCAGCCCGACAGATCCGGAGCCGACACACCCTCCATCCTCAAGTGGTCGATGACGAAATCATCGAGACCTTCGCTGCGAAGGACGAGGGGGATCTCGTAGATGTTGCCGGAGTCGACCGCGGACACGATCGCATCCGTCTTCACATCGCACAGGAGGGAGATCTTGCGCTTCAGCCCGGGGCTAAGCGGCCGATCCGATCGGCACACGATGGCGTCGGGTTGGATCCCGATGCTGCGAAGCTCCCGGACGGAGTGCTGGGTCGGCTTCGTTTTCAACTCTTCGGCTGGAGCCATGTAAGGAACGAGCGTCACGTGCAAGTAGCACGTGTCGTCTCGACCCAGCTCGGTCTTCAACTGGCGGATGGCTTCGAGGAAAGGAAGGGACTCGATGTCACCGACGGTCCCTCCGATCTCGGTGATCACCACATCTGCCCCGGTGTCCTCTCCCAGTGAGCGGATGCGCTCCTTGATGGCATTCGTGATGTGCGGGATCACCTGCACCGTGTCACCGAGGAAATCACCGCGGCGCTCTTTGGCGAGAACGGCCTGATAGATCGCACCCGTGGTGACGTTGGAAGCCTTGAAGAGGTTCTCGTCGATGAACCGCTCGTAGTGGCCGAGATCGAGATCGGTCTCTCCACCGTCCTCCGTGACGAAGACCTCCCCGTGCTGGAACGGGTTCATGGTCCCGGGGTCGACGTTGATGTAAGGGTCGAGTTTCTGCATCATGACCCGGAGGCCGCGAGCTTTGAGCAAGCGGCCGAGTGAGGCGGCCGTCAGGCCCTTTCCGAGGCTGGAGACCACTCCACCCGTCACGAACACGTGCTTCGCCACTAGACCTCCGTTTCTATCTGTGATGGGTCACCGAGCAAGTGACTGCCCCAATGAGGTCTCCCCATAGCGAAGCGAGGACTCGCTCTCGGGGGAAGTCGTATCAAGTTAGCACGCGCGCCTCGCGAGGAGCCGCTATTTCCGCCCGAGTTGATCCAAACGGGCTAGCCATGGCGTCCTCTCGATGACCGCAGAGAAGGAGACCTTCTCCGAGAGGAGGTTCAGCCCCAGCAGGATGAGAGCGATGACGCACAGCCAGACCGTCCCGGCCCCACCCTCGATGCCCCGGGCCCGCAGCGCCAGACCGAGGCCCGCTACGGCTCCGAGCGAGTTGGCTCCGGCGTCTCCGAGCATGCCGCGGGTCGCGAGGTCATAAGGGAAGACGGCGAGGGCGGCCCCAAGGACACCGGCGACGATGAAGCGCCACTCCGGATAGACGGCCAAAGTGATGAAGGTCACTGCTAGGAACACCTTCAACGCCCGTCCCGGAGCACGGTCAAGCAGGTTGAGAAGGTTGGCGCCCAAGGCGATCGATGCTGCGATCAACAGCGCCGGGAACGCCTCGGACCAGCCTGGAAGAGCCCACCCATACAGCCCCACGACGGTCACTAAGCCGACGATCACGCCGGCCAGCAGTTTCACCAGTCCCCCCGTGATCGCCCCACCCCGCAACGCGCCTATGTGGCCCGCGAAACCTCGCGGCCGTTCGTCACCCTTCATGTCGTCCCAGAACCCGGCGAGGAACATCCCGACGAGCGGGATCAGTGCTATCCAGGCAAGGTCCCATGGAGGGATGTAAACGACGAAGGGGCAATCCCGACCCGCGGGACAGTCGTTGAGGCGCCAGAAGAGGGCTTCCCATATCTGGAATAGGCCCACGGCAAGCGCTCCGCCTGCGAGGATCCCGAACCCGATGACCGCCGGTACGAGCTCGCCATCCACATTCGTCCTCGACAGAGCGGCCGGCGCCTTCCCGATCGCAGCGCTTGCAACGAGGGCCCCCACGACGCCGCAGATGACCAGTACGACCGGGGCAGACAGCCATTCATGCATCGGATCCGCGCTCCAGTAAGAGGTGAGCGAGTAGTGCTACCGGGACAAGATACGAGAGGACCATCGCCGGCACCACTATGCCGGAGTCATTTACCGCGAATCCGAGGACGCAGAGGACGAGACCGCCGATCAGGCCGGCACGCAGGGTGGGGTACTCCTGGGCTAACCGTTGCCACCGATTGCGCGGGCGCAACAACAACCAGGCGATGAAGCCAAGGGCCGGTGGAACGAAATAGGTCCAGATCGTCGACGTGAAGACGCGCAGGTTCGTTGTGATCTTGCGACCTATCGTGTCCGAGAACGCGCCGGCCCCGCGCGCTCGCACGTCCTCGAACAAGCGAGCCAAGTGTGTCTGTGCATCGGCCGGACGCGCCAGGTCGAAAGCTAGGAAGACGCCGAGCACCACGATCGCTCCAAGCACGCAGAGGCCCAGAGCACGCCAGGTTGGCCTCCGGCCTGCCAGTAACAGAAGAGTGATGCCGAAAGCGGGAACGAAGGCAAGGACCCCACCAACATCACTCCCCCACGCAGGAGCTCCGTCGACAATAACGACCAACCCGAAAAGACCTGCAGCTGCCAGCAAAGATCGGCGCGACCCTCCCGCCCTCTGAACCAGCAAGCTCGCAGTCACGATGCATGCTGCACCGAGAACGCTGAAAGCAGTGTTTCCGAATCCAGCGAAACGCCCGGCGACCAAAGGCGAATAGCTGAACACCGTGTTGACCTGCAAAGCGGCGCCGGTAACGACATCGACGATCAGCACCGCGCACGTAGCCATCGTCAAGGCGAGAAGTCGATCAAGGGGTCGGGAGATCGCGGTCGTAACGACCACGATCACAAGCACATCGAGCCCAACGAGCAACGAGGCGAAGCCACATGCACCCAACGCGTGCTGCGAGACGAACCCGGCGATATACGTGCACATCGGGAACGCGACGATGGCCAGCGCTGCTATCTCCAACGACCTCTCCCCGGGCGATCCGTTGGTCTGTTCCCGGCGATAGAGGATCCAGGCGATCGCGATGTACACGATCACCTGTGCCACAACGAAGATGGTCGTGACTGGGGATCGGACCCGGTCCACGAACACCGCTTCCCGGTCGTCCTCGATCGCCATCGCTACCCGATCCTGGGTTGAAGCAAGAGAGAAGAAGCTCCTGCCGAGCATCGCTGGATGTCGAGCGAGTCCCATGTGGTCGAGCACCGTCGGTGCGATGTCCGGCAACGTCACGATCCCTTCGCGCCGGGTGGATGCAGAGGACAACAACCCGCCGGCCTCGAAACCGGGTCCGATCGCAACGGCGACACCGAAATGGGTCTCGTCCCTCGAAGGAGAGGTCGGAGAGGCCACGATGAGCAGGTCGTCGTCGGCCAGTAACCCAGCAACATGCCCGAGAGCCGAGTCGGCGGCGAGCATGGCTTCCTTCCACGCCTCCGCACTGGGCCCTTCTGCTCCGGAGGTCAACTCCGTCCTGATCAAGTCGCCCTGGTCGATCACGACCACGGCACAGTCCTCCGCTAGAGCCTCTGTGACAGCCCGGTCCAGAGCTTCGGGATCGGTCCGCACGGGGTCACCTTCGGTCAGCAGGTCGTCCCCGACCGCTGCGATGTCAACGGTTCCCTCTGCATCCATCGCTGCGAGGACCGGCCAGCGCTCGTAGCCCCCGACCAGCGAGGTGGGAACGGATGTCTCGGCGTTACCGATAGCGATGGACGGGATCGAGCCGAGGGCTTCTCCCATGGCTCCAGGAACCGCGTCGTATCCGTCTTCCGCAGCGATAGCTGCCAGCTCACCCAGGCCCGCGACCCGGACGTCGCTGTCGATGAGACCGGGCGATAGGTCCAGAACGCCGCCCGTTGTGGATCCACCCTCTACTCGCGTGCCGGCCCCGATCGTTGCGAACCCGGAGGCGTACGTGGTTCGAGAGCTATTGGTTCGTACCGAAACGGACGCCGTTGCGCCTCTTTCGATGAGATCCATGAGCGCCGGTGGTTGCACCTCGGCGACGTCCGACCACGTGACTCCCGGCAACGTGAAGATGATGGCGCGGTGACAATCCACCTGCGCGCTGGCAGTGACTACGGGTAGTGAGATCACTCCTGCGATGGTCGCGAGGACCAAAGCCCACGACCTAACCCGCATATG
>JAXDJQ010000216.1:0-5167 GCA_034667565.1 Actinomycetota bacterium | reverse complement strand
CCGCGCGGATCTGCTGGTTGGGTTACGGGGAACGAGCGAAGGCCGGTCTGAGGTTCAACGAGATGGTCGCCACCGGACAGGTCGCGGCTCCCATCGTGATCGGTCGCGACCACCTCGATGCAGGCTCTGTCGCAAGCCCTTATCGGGAAACCGAAGGGATGATCGACGGATCGGATGCGATAGCCGACTGGCCCATCCTCAACGCTCTGCTCAACACCGCCGCGGGGGCGCACTGGGTGTCTGTGCATCACGGAGGCGGCGTCGGTATCGGCTATTCGATCCACGCCGGCATGGTCGTCGTCGCGGACGGCTCCGATGACGCGGCCGATCGATTAGCAACCGTTCTTACGACCGACCCGGGCACCGGCGTCATGCGCCATGCCGACGCGGGTTACGCGCGCGCCATCGACGTCGCGAGAGAACGGGGCGTCAACCTGCCGATGGAGCCGAAGCCCCGCGACTAGCGCACACGAAAAAAGCGTGGGTCTAGCTTGGCCGCTCCCATCGCGCGGTTGTCTCGCCGATCCGGCGGCGGAGGTCCGGGACGTCCACCCTCGAGGGGCTCCCTCGTTCGACGACCACCTCTCCACCGACCATCACTCGGGCGATGGCCGAGGGTTGCATCGAGTGAACCACCATCCGTTCCAGGTTGGCCGGCGGTTGGAGTGACAGATCCTCGAGGTCGAGGCCCACGAGATCCGCAAACATGCCGGGGGCGATCGATCCTGCGGGGATGCCAAGCAGATCGGCGCCGGCCCGGGTGCCGAGGTCAAACGCGGCGGGGGCCGGGAGCACCGATCCATCCGTTGCGGTCGCTTTCGCCAGTAGCGACGCCGTCCGCATCTCGTCGAACACACTCTGGCGGTTGTTCGCGCATCCCCCATCCGGTCCGAGCGCGACCCGCACACCCTTCGCGATCATCTGGGCTGCCCGGGCGATGCCATCTCCAAGGAACGCATTGGCTCCCGGGCAGTGCACTACCCCTGCGCCGGCCGCGGCGATCAGGTCGACCTCGTCGTCGTCCAGCCACACGGCGTGGACGGCGACGAGACGGGGATGGAGGAGCCCCCGGTCCGCGAGGAGACGCACCGGGGTCAACCCGAACCTGTCGACGATCATGTCGCGTTCGTAGGTCGCCTCGGCGAGATGGAGGTGGAACGGAACGTCGAGATCTTGCGCCACTTCCAGCGCGACGGCGATCGTCTCCGGTGAAGCCGCGTGAAGCGAATGGGGAGCGGGTTGCACCAGTACCGCAGGATCCTCGCGATACGCCTCTGCCAGCTCTCTCGTGCGAGCCGCCGCGTCGGTGGCCGATTCCCTGAATCGAGCCGGCGCGTTGGTTGGGGCGTCGAGATCGTAGAAAGCACGGGCCAGTACGAGCCTTATGCCTGCATCCCGCGCGGCTCGGATCACGGCATCGGCGTTCTCGTTCCCATCATCGTGCAGATAGAAGAAGTCGACCGTGGTGGTGACACCGGCGAGCAGCGCTTCGGTGAACGCGAACAGGGCTCCCGTGTAGATGTCATCAATCGACAAGCCCTCGGAGAAGGGGTACAGCACAGCATCCCGCCAGTCTTCGAACGAGCGATCGTCCGCGAACCCTTTGAACAGATTCTGGAACGCGTGCCCATGTGCATTCACGGTCCCCGGCACCAGCGCGTGGTGGGCCCATGGCTCGATCCCTATCGAGTCAGGGACTTCCGCTCGGGGAATCACTGCCGAGATCGCATCCCCATCGATAACGACGACCAGCCCGGGCTGGAACAACCCATCCACGAACGTGAGCTCTGGCTGGATGGCGCGCATCGGATCAGTCGTCGGTCTGCGAACGGCGGTAAAGCGGGATCGCGTACCAGAGCATCGCGAACAGGAGACCCATCAGAGCCGTCACCCAGATGGCGAACTGCCCTCCCACGACATAGTCGGTGATCGTGAAGACCACGGCACACATCGAGATGGCGAGGAACGCGAGACCAGCTATCGCGAATCCGTTAGAGATCACCAGAAGCCTCTCTTTGTCCCCCTGGCGCCACTGGATCCTGTGGAAAGCGCTCGGTGCGATCAATAGCGCTGCAGCGATGGCCGTGGTCAACAGAGCTATCAGGAAGGACACCTGTTGCGTGTCGGTGACCTGTTTCCAACCCTGGCTGAACGGAACCGCCAGCAGGAAGGCGAACATGACCTGCACGCCGGGGAGGGCGACACGGAGCTCGTTGAGCAGCTCGATGAGCTCCCGGTCCTGCTTGCTTTCGGCCATGGATCTCCTGTCGGCAGTTAGGTTCTCGTCGTGGCGATCATAGGAGAACCCCTCGATTTCGAGACCATCGTGAGGGTCGCACACGGCGCGGAACAGGTCGAGATCGCGACTGGGGTTGCCGACCGCATGGCGGTTGCACGCAGGGTGGTGGAAGACGCGGTCGCGTCAGGTGATGCCATCTACGGCATCACAACAGGGTTCGGTGGACTCGCGAACGTTCGCATCGAACCCAAAGAGATAGAGACACTTCAGAGAGACATCGTTCGCTCGCATGCGACCGCGGTCGGTGACCGATTGCCGCGCCCCGTAGTCCGAGCGATGTTGTTGCTTCGCGCGCGCACGTTCGCATTCGGTGTATCGGGGGTTCGATTCGAGTTGGTCGAACGACTGGTGGACCTCCTGAACCACGAGATCTCGCCAGTGGTTCCGTCACAGGGATCCCTTGGAGCATCCGGGGACCTCGCTCCCCTGGCTCATCTCGCTCTACCACTCATGGGAGAAGGGAAAGTGGAGGTAGACGGCGAGGTCGTGTCGGCCGCCGATGCGCTGAAGGCGAAGGGCCTAACTCCACTGACCCTGTCGTTCAAAGAGGGCCTGGCACTCGTGAACGGCACCGAGATGATGCTTGCTCTGGGGATCCTTACCCACGAAGGGGCGGTGCGGCTAGCGCGTGCCGCCGATCTGGCCGGAGCGATGACGTTGGAAGCCTGCCTCGGCACCGACCAAGCGTTCGACGAGGACCTGATCGCACTGCGTAAGCACTTGGGAGCCGTCGAGGTCGCGCAGAACCTGAGGAAACTGCTCGCGGGTAGTGAGATCGTCGCGTCCCATCGCGAATCGGAGCATCTCGTCCAGGACGCCTACTCACTGCGATGCATCCCTCAGGTCCACGGGGCCTACCGGGATGCGATGGATTACGTGCGGTCGACACTCGAGGCGGAGCTACATTCCGCGATCGACAACCCCACGGTGCTTCCGGAACGCCATGAGGTTCTCTCAGGAGGGAACTTCCACGGCGAAGCACTCGGGTTAGCGCTGGATCACCTCGCATTGTGTTTGACAGGGTTCGGCACGATCTCCGAACGCCGCGTAGCTCGCCTGGTCGACCCCGACCTGAACAACGGTTTGCCCGCGTTCCTCACGAAGGATCCCGGGCGGCGTTCCGGCTTCATGCTCCCCCAGTACACGGCGGCTTCATTGGTTTCGGAGAACCGCAGCCTCTCGTTCCCCGCGTCCGCAGATTCCATCTCGACATCGGCGGGACAAGAGGATCACGTCAGCATGGGGGCCACTTCGGCACGCAAAGCAGCGGCGATCCTCGCGAATACCGAGCACGTGATCGCGATCGAACTCCTCGGCGCGGCCCAGGCTCTAGACCTGCGCGCTCCCCTCGCTCCCGCTCCGGCTACGAGCGCCGCGCGAGACGCTGTACGCGCGACTTCTGCGTTCGTCGACCAGGATCGCTCTCTGTCAGATGACATCACCGAGATCCGAGAGCTCATCCGCGACGGGAGCATCGTCGCAGCCGCGGAAGAAAGCGCAGGCATCCTTGCCTGAGAACCATCCCAAGGATCCCTGGCGTCCAGGCGAGCGCTACGCCGCGATGCCTCGCGAAGGAACGCCCCATCCCGGTATATGGAAACGCACTGGGTGGTACGTAGTCCACATCGGGCCGGGTCACTCGATCCTCGGTTGGTCACCAAGTGAAGATGATGCGTTCCTCGCCGGCGACGTCTGGATCGTGCATGGAGGCATGGTCACCGCCTTCTTGGATACTGCGATGGGTCAGGCAACTTGGTCGCTGCTGAACGCCGACGAGGTCTTCCTAACCAGCGACCTTCGTACGGAGTTCTACAGGCCCACCCATCCCGGCATGGTGCTCAGGGCACACGGTGAGGTCGTTCACAAGACGAGCCGCGTCACCTTCGCGGCTGCCGAAGTCTTCGACGAGAACGGAAAGTTGCTGGCTAGCTGCCGGGGCACCAACCAGACCTTGTCGGCGCGCCCATCCCAGAACGACCAGTCCTCTGGATCTGCCGGCTAAAACATCGAGTCGACGATGCCTGCTGCCAAGGGGCCTAGGACAAGTGCCGGGACCAGGTTCAGGACCTTTATCTCCTTGATGTTCAGCAACCGCAGCGCGATCCCAAGGACGAGCAAGCTACCTATGAGACTCAGCTCGGCCAGAACTTCGGTGGTGAGGATCGGTTCGATGACAACCGCGAGCGCCGTGACGGCGCCTTGATAAACGGCGATGACGAGCAGCGAGGCCAGCACGCCCCATCCATAGACGGAGGCGAAGCCGATGGCTGCGATCCCATCGAGAGTGGACTTGATCGCCAGGAGCCGCAGGCTTATCCCGAGACCATCCTCGGTCGCGCCGAGCAACGTCATCGGTCCCGCGCAGAAAACCGTGGAGGCAACGACGAAACCCTCCACGAACCGCGATTGACCTGAGATCGTGTCGCTCTCTGTCTCCTGGGGGGCGAAGCGTTGCCTCAATCGGTCGCCGAGTGATTCGAGACGTTCCTCGATCCGCAGCCATTCACCGATGATGGCGCCGACGGTAAGGGCCCCGATCATTATCACCGCGCGCCGGAGACCGAGATCCTCGTCCAACAGCGGCTCGAAGCCAACCACCGCCACGGCGACGGTGGCTAAGCCGAGCCCTTGCATCATCGTCACGCGCATGCGCTCTTGGAACCTGTGCCCCGCGTAGACGCCCAGGGTGCCTCCGACGAGGACGGTCCCGAGGTTGATGAGGGTGCCGAGACCTCGCATCAGCGCTTAAGTCGGGGCTCGGACCCCGGACGTATGTACGCAACCTCGCCGGCGCAGATAACCGCGAGCACATGATCGCCATCGGGCCGATAGACGAGGTGCTCGAAGCTCGGAGCGTCGAGGATCACC
>JAXDJQ010000215.1:0-5080 GCA_034667565.1 Actinomycetota bacterium | reverse complement strand
CTCGTGGGGCACAACCTCAACATCCACGTTGCCGATGACAATGTTCACCTCGGTGTCATGTACCTGCGCCACCTGCTCGATTACATGGGGGGATCGGTGCGCAAAGCGTTGGCGGCCTATTACTCCGGCCCCGGCAACGTTGGGAAACACCTGAACCGAGGCCAGAAGGCCTACGTAGCCAGCGTGCTTGCCTTGCGGGAGCGCTTCTAAGAGATAGAAGTTACAAGCTGGTCGTTTAGTCTGGTCTAGATGCCTGGAACCCCGGCCGGAGGGTCGAGCGGCGCCCTCATCATCAGGGGTGCCAGAGAACACAACCTCAAGGATGTCAGCCTCGAGCTGCCGCGTGATTCCCTGATCGTCTTCACGGGGATCTCGGGGTCGGGGAAGTCTTCGCTCGCGTTCGACACCATCTACGCCGAAGGTCAGCGCCGCTACGTCGAGTCGCTGTCTTCCTACGCGCGCCAGTTCCTCGGGCAGATGGACAAGCCGGAGGTCGATTTCATCGAGGGCCTGTCCCCTGCGATCTCGATCGATCAGAAATCGGCTTCACGGAACCCGCGATCTACCGTCGGGACGATCACCGAGATCTATGACTATCTGCGACTGCTCTACGCCCGCATCGGACGACCGCACTGTCATAACTGCGGGAGGCCTATCGCACGCCAGACCCCGGAGCAGATCGTCGACCAAGTGCTCCAGCTTCCCGAGGGAACCCGCTTCCAGGTCCTGGCCCCCATCGTGCGGACCCGCAAGGGAGAGTTCACGACCCTCCTGGAGGACCTCGCCCGGCGCGGATTCGTGCGAGCGCGGATCGACGGTGAGGTGCGAGAGCTGTCCGAGAAGATCAGGCTCGATCGGTACTTCCAGCACGACATCGACGTCATCGTTGACCGCTTGGTGATCAAGCCCGACATGGGGTCCCGCTTGAACGACTCGATCGAGACCGCATTGAAGCTCGCGGAGGGAACGGCCGCGATCGAGCTGGTGGATGACAAAGCCGAAGACATCTACTTCAGTCAGCACTTCGCGTGCCTCAACTGTGGGATCTCATTCGAGGAGTTGGCGCCGAGGAACTTCTCATTCAACTCCCCGTACGGTGCTTGTGAGCGATGTGACGGTCTTGGCACACACCTAGAGGTCGATGTCGACCTTGTGGTGCCGGATCCGGATCTGACCCTGGAAGAGGGTGCCGTCGCGCCGTGGTCGTCGCGTACCACCCAATACTTCGCCCGTCTGATCGAGTCCGCGGCGAAGGAGTTCAGGTTCAAGACGGACGTGCCCTTCCGGAAGCTGTCGCAGAAGGCCCAGGACATCCTGCTTTACGGCTCCGAAGATAAGCAGATCCACGTCCGCTACCGGAACCGCTTCAATCGCATCCGCTCGTACTGGACCGATTGGGAAGGTGTCGTCACGTGGTTGGAGCGTCGCAGGGAGGACACCGATTCCGATTACGCACGGGAGCGCTACGAGCAGTATTTCCGTGAGGTCCCGTGTCCCGAGTGCAAGGGCGCGCGGCTGAAGCCTGAATCGCTCGCGGTAACGATCGGTGGCAAGAACATCTCAGAGGCCTGCGATCTGTGTATCGGCGACGTGGATGGATTCCTCCGAGAGGTGGAGCTGAACGATCGTGAATCAACCATCGCCGAGGCCATCCTCAAAGAGATCCATGAGCGTCTGCGCTTCCTGCTGGACGTAGGCCTCGACTATCTGACGCTGGGTAGGGGGGCCGCGACCCTTGCGGGTGGAGAGGCACAGCGGATCCGTCTGGCGACGCAGATCGGATCTGGCCTTGTCGGAGTCCTCTATATCCTCGATGAGCCTTCGATCGGCTTGCATCAGCGCGATAACCGCCGGTTGATCGACACGTTGGTACGCCTGCGCGACCTCGGCAACACCCTGATCGTGGTCGAACACGATGAGGACACGATCCGGGTCGCCGATCACGTGGTCGACATCGGACCGGGGGCGGGGATAACCGGAGGCGAGGTCGTCCATTCCGGCTCGCTCCAGGATCTCTTGAAGCATCCGCGTTCCATCACCGGCGACTATCTCTCCGGACGGCGCCGGATTGAGGTACCTGACAAGCGTCGCGAGCCCGGTGATGACTGGATGATCGTGCGAGGAGCACGTCAGCACAATCTGAAGAACATCGACGTCGAGATCCCCCTCGGATGTTTCGTAGCGGTGACGGGTGTCTCGGGTTCGGGCAAATCCACGTTGGTGAACGACGTTCTTTACCGAGCAGTACATCAGAGCTTGATGAGCAATGCCCGGCTCGTTGCAGGCAAGCACAAGCGCATCGAGGGACTCGATCTGGTCGACAAGGTCATCGATATCGACCAGAGCCCGATCGGCCGAACCCCTCGGTCGAACGCGGCTACCTATACAGGTGTCTTCGATCACATTCGGAAGCTGTTCGCCAAGACCCCCGACGCGAAACGACGCGGTTATCAACCGGGGCGGTTCTCGTTCAACGTCCGAGGAGGTCGCTGCGAAGCCTGCGCAGGCGAAGGGACGATCAAGATCGAGATGCACTTCCTGCCGGACGTGTATGTCCCCTGCGAGGTCTGCAAGGGAAAGCGCTACAACCGGGAAACACTCGAGGTTCGCTTCAAGAACAAGAACATCTCTGAGGTCTTGGAGATGAGCGTGGCGGAGGCGTGCGAGTTCTTCTCTGCGATCCCGCCGATAGCGCGACACATGAACACTTTGCGCGACGTTGGCCTTGGTTACATCAAGCTGGGCCAGCCCGCGCCAACCCTCTCGGGGGGTGAGGCACAACGCGTCAAACTCTCGACCGAGCTGTCCAAGCGCTCAACGGGCAAGACCCTTTACATCCTGGACGAGCCCACTACCGGTCTGCACTTCGACGACGTCGACAAGCTCCTCGGCGTATTGCACAGGCTCGTCGATCAAGGCAACACCGTTGTCGTCATCGAGCACAACCTCGACGTCATCAAGACGGCCGATCACCTGATCGACCTAGGACCCGAAGGGGGGGCCGGGGGCGGGCAGGTCGTCGCGACTGGAACGCCGGAAGCTGTCGCGCGGGTCGCAAAGTCCTACACCGGTCAGTTCCTCCAACCCTTGTTGGCGAGGGGGCAGAGCGCTAAACCCACAGCCCAACGCAAACGGCCCGCGGCCGCGACCAAGACCCGTCGGACGACCGTGAAACGTCAACGCGCTGCTAGCTAGGCGGCGGTTAGGTCTTCCGCAAAAGGGAAGAAAGCGAGCATGGCTGCCCTGCTGACCTTGCTCGAGAACGGCATCAAGGAGATGTACGGAGTCGAGAGATCTCTCCTCGGGCCGCTGGAGGCGGCGGCGGGCAAGGTGACGAACGAACAACTCCGCAAGGTTCTGCTGGGCCACCACAAGGTAACGACGAAGCAGGTCGACAGACTCGAGAAGGCCTTCAAGAGCCTGGGTAAGAACGCCAGCGCGACCAAGTCGAGTGCCCTCGATGCCCTTCTAGCGGATCTGAAAGCGGCTGGCTCGCCGGGTTCTTCCGCCGGAGACACCGTCGACCTTCGGATCGCCCAGGCGGCATTGCGGATAGAGCACTTCGAGCTCGCCTCGTACAAGTTCCTGGTGCAGATAGCGGTCCAGGCGCGCAAGAACCGGATCGCCAGCCAACTCGAGAAGAACATGGGTGAGGAGGAGAGCGCCGGTTCCGAGCTCGAGAAGATGGCGGAAGAGATAGCCGTCCAGTCTTGATGAGATCTACGCGGTTCGGTCTTGTTCCGTTGTTGTTGCTGGCAACTTCGTGCGTCGCCCCTGCCTTCAACACGTCGCAATACGAGGCCAAGGTTGTAGCGACGGCCGAGAGTGCTGTGTCCGCCATCGAGAGTGCCCGGCTGAGCCTCGACCTCATGGATCGTCATGGATTGCCCCGAGCACCGATCGATGTCGCTGTCAGTGCCCAGGAGGACATCATCGGTGCCGTCTCCGGAAGCTTCGGGCTCACCCAACCTCCCAACGATGCAAGCCTGGAGCTTCGCCAGGAGCTCATGGACCTGCTCGACGAGGCACAAGCGAAGTTGGAGGGAGCCCGGATCGCGTTGCGGCAGGGTGATCTGAACGAGGCGGTCGCGACGATCGAGAGCGCGGCGGAGGTCTCGCAGAAGCTGGACGACCTGGCGACGAGGTTCTCGGGTGGGTAAGGCGCTCGCGATCACGCTTGGGATCGTGTCCTCGATCGGGGGCTTCTTCGACATGGGCGAGATCGTGATGACCGCTGCCGTAGGGGCACGTTTCGGTTTTGGTCTCGCGTGGGTTGTGGTGCTCGGGACGATCGGGATAATCCTTTTCGCCGAGATGTCCGGTCGGATCGCAACCTTGACGCACCGCCCCGTATTCGATGTTGTGCGCGAGAGGCTAGGCCCTTCGTTCGGAGCCGCGAACCTCTTCGCAGCTCTGTTCATCAACATGGTCACGCTCGTTGCCGAGGTCGCCGGCATCGCGATCGCTTTCCAACTCGCAACTTCCCTGAACTACTACCTGTGGGTACCTCTGGCAATGGGTCTTGTGTTCTTCGTGATCTGGAAAGTCACCTTCGAGCACATGGAACGGTCGATCGGTTTCCTAGGGATGGCGATGGTCGTCTTCGCCGCAGCGTTCTTCAAACTGGGACCGGATCTTGGGTCTGTCTTTCACCACATCCTTAATCCGGACGTGCCGGCGGGGGAAACGAACGCCACCTACTGGTACTACGCGGTCGCTCTGTTCGGAGCCGCCCTCACCCCCTACGAGGTCTTCTTCTATTCCTCCGGAGCCGTCGAGGAGAAGTGGGACCGCAAGGACCTGAATGTGAACCGGGCAACCGCGTACATCGGCTTCACGGTGGGGGGAGCGATCGCGATGATGGCGATCGGGGTCGCAGCACTCGTATTCAAACCTCACGGTATCGACATCGATGAGATGTCGCAGGTTGCTCTCGGGCCCGCAGCAGCTTTCGGCAAGATCGGAATCATCTTGTTCATCGTTGGACTGTTCGCATCGACCTTTGGGGCCGCGATCGAGGTCACTCTGTCGACGGGCTACTCACTTGGACAGTTCTTCGGGTGGACGTGGGGCAAGATGT
>JAXDJQ010000214.1:0-6381 GCA_034667565.1 Actinomycetota bacterium | reverse complement strand
AGCTAGAAAGCACATGTCGCCGAGTGTGCAGATGGGTGCGTATTACGCCCTCATATGCACACTCGGCGGGTAGTTAGGCGCCTCGAGCGGCCTCGATATCGTCGACGGCCATGATCAGCTCGCTCTCTCCATCGGCGCGTTTCGCGACGTAGGCGGATGAGATGGCAACGCCCGCGGATGCAAGCTTGCGACAGTAGCGGCCCAGCTCACCGGGACGATCGTCGATCGTTGTCGTGAGAACGGGGCGGGTCTGCTCGACCTTGTAGCCGTTCGCTTGGAGAACCTCGCTGGCATCTTCACCGTCGTCGACGACGAGGTGGATGACTCCGCGACCATCGTGGCTCGACGCGCAGAGGGTTTCGATGTTCACACCGGAGCGGCCCAGAAGCTCACCGATCCCGGCGAGAGTGCCGGGTTCATCGTCGACGATGACGATCACTTCCTCGAGCATGGAGCAAACATACTCCTCAGTGAGCGCCCTCGGCAGTGGTAACGGCGCGCAGGGTTCGCCAGAGGATCCAGAGGTCCAGCGAGAGCGACCAGTTCTGGATATAGAAAAGGTCGTAGCGGACATAGTCGGCGAATGACGTCTCGGTCCGGCCACTCACCTGCCACAACCCGGTCATGCCGGGTTTGACCTGCAAGCGGTTGGCTACCCAGTCGTCGTATTGCTCGACCTCGCTCGGAAGAGCGGGGCGCGGCCCCACGAGGCTCATCTCGCCGCGCAACACGTTCCACAGTTGGGGGAGCTCATCGAGCGAGTACCTCCGCAAGAATCGTCCCGTCTTGGTGACCCGAGGATCGTCTTTCAGCTTGAACAGCAGACCGGGACCTTCCGACAGGTGTTCGAGCTCGCCGAGGCGCTCTTCGGCGTCGGCCACCATGGTGCGGAACTTCCAACATGTGAAAGGCGCGCGGTCCTGGCCCGATCGGACCTGACCGAAGAAAGCGCCCCCTTCCGAGTCGATCTTGATCCACAGCGCGATCGCGGCGAGGAAGGGAGACAGCAGGATGAGGCCGACGAGGGAACCGATCATGTCGATGGATCGCTTGAGCACCTGTTGGGCACGGTTCATGCCGGTTCGTCTGACGAAAAGAAGAGGTACGCCCGCCACCGATTGAACCGACATCCTTGATGCCATCAGATCGAGGGTTCCGGATGTGATCTGCAGATCCACCTCGGTGGATTGCAACTCCCATAACAAGCGGTTGAGACGCCCGGGATCCACCGCGGACGATGCAACTAGAACCATGCGGGCGCGATGCCGGGCGATCAAGGTTTTCAACTCGTGCGTACGCCCGATGATCTTGCGACCGTCCGCAAGCTCTTCTCCAAGGGGAGCTTCGTCGTCGACGTAACCAACGATGCGATAGCCGAGCCACGCTTCTCGCTCGAGGGTCTTTGCCACGGTCAAGGCTTCATGGTTCGCCCCCAGGATGATCGTCCGGGTTGCATCGCCTCCGCGCCTCCGCATGAAGTGCAATGCCTTGCGCACCAGCAACCGCTCGCCACCGACCACGACGAGACCGAGAACGAGTGCAAGTAGTGCCCACGCACGAGAGACGTTCAGGCGGAGGACGGAGTCGGCTAGGAAGATCAACACGGCCCCCGCGATGACTCCGTGGAAGACCTGTTTGAACTCGTTGACCGGACTGAGGACCTGACGTGGTTCGTATAAGCCGTACATCCAGAACAACAGGAGCCAGATGGGGATCAGGGCAAGGGTGAGGATCGTGTAGTCGACGCTCTCCGCAGGCGAACGCTCGCCAAGCACGAACAGCCCGAGCTCGAAGCGAAGGATCGATGCGAGGAACAGGGCCGTGGCCACGGCCATCGCGTCCACGAAGACCCGGAGCAGGATGCGCTTGGCGCTCCGGCGCTTGACCGCGGGCGCTACGGGGGCCGGGCGCGCTTCGTCGGGAACCGCAACGCTCTGTGCCATGCCCCCATTGTCCCTTGAAGCGATCCGATACCCCCGCGGCCGGGGACGTGGACGAATTGTCAGACACAGGGCACTCCCACGCGAGCCGTCGGTTGCTTACCGGCCGGTGTCTGACAATTCTCTAGTCCCCTGAGCGGGGGCATCGGATCGCGCCCCGGGGCTAGATGTAGCCCAGGCCCCGCAACGACTCCTCGATGAGAGCCTCTTCCTCCGCCGAGTAGGGCGATGCTTCGTCCCTCGCTCCCGTGCCGACCGCGTCGACCGACCTGGGCGGGGACGAATCGAGGTGGGCCTGGTCGAACGCATCGGTCACGACGCGACCGTCTAGCCCCGAAGGGACCGCAGCCCCCGCGAGGTAGAGCAGGGTTGGCGTGACGTCGAGGACGGATGCTTTGAGGTCATCCTGCGGGCGAACGCCAGGTCCCGCGATGATGACGATCCCATCGGGGTGGTGGGCACCGCGCGGGAGATGGCTCAGGTCCGTGAAGGGTGAGCGGTGGAAGATCTCATCGTCGATCTCCCAGCGATGGTCCTTCAGAACGGGCAACACGTCGGGGGCGCCGGTCACTGCTTCACCCGAGAACACGTCTTCGGAACGGTAAACACGATCGGTAACCGGTGTCCCGTCGGGCCCCTTCAGGTCCGTGAACCTCTGGACGAGATCGGATTTCATCGCGTCGAGCTCCGATGGGTCAACGATGCCTAAGCGTTCGCGGCCCTTGAGATTGATGTAGATCCCTTGCTGCGGGATCGGTGAGGCGAACGCTTTCGTCTGGGTCCAGTCGATAGCACTGAACGTCTTGCCCTTCGCTTCTCTGGCGACCTTGGCCGGCAACACTCGTTTCGCCATGGGCACCATCTTGCGAGCGAGGGAGGTCTGCATCGCGCGCGCTGTCCACTTGAGCTTGAGGTAGCCCCATCGCTCCAGTAGAGCGTTCGTATGCACGCTCACCTCCCACGCGGTGAAGCCGTGGTCCGAGCACACGAGCACCCCACCGGAGTCGCGCGCGTAGTCATCGAGCATGCCGACGATCTCGTCCATCGCTTGGAAACATCGCCAGATCTCGGGGCGAAGACGCTTGGCTTCGGCGGTGTAGTACATGTCGTCGTTCGGGTCCATGTACCGGTAATAGACATGCTGCATCCGATCGGGGGATTCGAGCACAGAGAAGATCACATCGACGGGGTCCTCATCGAGCAACCTTTTGAGAACCGTCACTCGTTGTTGCAGGGAAGCCTGGATGCGATGACAGAGCGCGGCATCTCGGTAGTCCTTCTCCCAGTTGGCGCTCACGTCGATCGCGTAGTTCGGCACCCATGAGTGGATGCGTTCCTCCAGGTCCTTCGGAGAGGTGAACCCTTCAGGTGGCCGCTCGCCGTAGCCCGGCGTCATCATCCCGGACACCATCCAGCCCTCGAGCTGTCTCGCCGGATAGGTAAGGGGGAGGTGGAAGATCCCCGCTTTGAGGCCCTGAGCGTTCGCCATCTCCCAGACGGTCGCGGACTTGACCTTGCCGGCATGCATCAATTCCTGTCGCTCGCTCTGGGCGTGGCCATCGACGAACCCGTACACGCCGTGCCGGCCGGGGTTGACCCCCGTTGCAGCAGAGGTCCACGCGGGAGGTGTGTAGGTGGGGACGGTGGACTGAAGAACTCCGCTGGCTCCGGCTTCCTTCAGAGCTTTGAGACGCGGCATCACGCCGTTGTCCAGCATGTCGTCGATCAGTTGCCAGGCGGCGCCGTCCAAGCCGATCACTGCTGCTCGTGTCATGCGCGCATCCTAGGAGCCACCCAAACTAGGACGGCCAGATCCGATCGACGAGCCCCTGAGCGCCCGCTTCGTCGAGGTTGGCATCCTCGAGGATCGTGAATCTTCCCGGACGGGTATCGGGGGCCGCGAGGATGATCGTCACCATCTCATCGGGCGTGAATCCGAGATCGGACGGATGTGCGGGGAGCCCGAGCTTGCCCAATCGCTCGATCGTCGGTGCCACGTCATCGCCGTACAGCGCGATCGACACGAGCGTAGCGAAGGCAACTTGGGCACCGTGAAGTGCGCGACCCCCGTGGATCTCATCGATGGCATGGGAGATCTCATGCTCGCCTCCCGATGCCGGACGCGACGTTCCGGAACAGATCATCGACATCCCGGAGAGCACCAGGGCGTCTGCGAGGTGTTTCAAGAATGCGGGGTCTTTCTCGGAGATCGCGGGGTCTTGATCCAGGTAGTCCTGCACCGCTTCGAAGGATTCTGTTGAAAGATCCCACGCGCGTTCGTCGATCGTTTCGAGCCCACGTTCGGCTGCCAGAGCCCAGTCACGCAGTGCTAGGGGGTTGGCAAGGAGGTCTCCCAGCCCTGCCGCGACACTTTCTACGGGCGCATTCAGCAAGGTCGGCAGAGGAACGATCACGGCCCTCGGAGCGATCGCACCGAGACTCTCGGCGATCCCCTCATCGTTGGGAACGACCGCAACCGGGGAGCAGATCCCATCGTGGGATAGCTGGGTGGGAACGGCGATGCTTACGAGCCCCGCTCGCGCCGCCGCCAGCTTGGCCACGTCAAGACGACGTCCGCCACCGACGGCGACGATCGCGTCGGCTCCTGCGGCCTGGGCCGCAGATCCAAGTTCCGAGGCCCACGCTTGATCCGCGCTGCTCGTCGGGTGTTCCTCCGCGCGGGAGCCCGTGAGCTCCGACGTGAGCCGGTCTCCATGGGGCGACGTGATGACGAAGGGGTTCTCGATGCCAAGATCGGCAACGGTCTCTGCAAGATGGTCTGCCGCTTCTTTCTCGGTTAGTTCGGCAGCAACGAAGAAGACCTCTGGGAACTCCACTCGGGCGGTTTTCTAGGCGAGCGCTTCGGCGCTACCGCGCGGAGCCATAGCTTTGCCGTGTCTCTCGACGACCGCGATGGCGCCGGGCACATCATCGGGCGTGTCGACCTCGGCGTACTCGCCTTCGTTCACGAACGCGGCGCGTACCTCGAGGTCGGCCATCAGTTCCGCGTACACATCCTCGTAGTAAGGGTCAACGTTGTGGGCCCACTCCCAACCGGTAGCTACGGTCAGGTATCTGCGCGCCGCTTCCCGTCGCAGTAGCGAGACGCCCGCGTACTCACCGTGACCGAAGGCTCGCTTCAGGTCCTTGCCGATCGCGAGGACCTTGTCCCCGGCGAGTCGGACGCGCATGTCCTCATCGTCCAAGACAAGCCTCTTCTGCACCGCAAGGACAAGATCACCGTGAGTGTCGATCACACGCTTGTAGACATCCGGAGCCACGACTACATCTGAGTTCACGATCAGCACGTCGGCGGCAGGGGATTGATCGATGGCCACGCGGACCGAGTGGAAATTCCCCCACGATGCGTATCGTGCGTTACGCACGAAGGCAACCTCGAGACCCTCGCTGCGTTCATTGACGTACTCCATCACCTCGTTGGGGCGATGACCCGTGACGACGAGTACGTCCGTGATCCCGCTCGAGCGCAAGCCTTCGAGGATGTGATGGAGGAGGGGCTCACCACCTTCCATGCGCAACAAGGTCTTCGGTGTCCCGCCACCCATGCGCACCCCGCGACCTGCTGCCAGGACCGCTGCCCTTACTCCTGCCACGAGACCTCCAGTTCCATGTCTGTTCTCACGGTCCGATCCAGGACCAGCACATCACCGCGCCGTTCGAAGCCTCGGGCCTTGATGTCCGTGGCCCCCTCCGGGATCCGGATCTTGATCACCAGCCTCTCAGCGTTGATCTTCGGCTGGTGCTGCACGACCAAACGATAGACGCGGCGGCCCTCGACGGTGCGCACCACGTTCGGGACCCGATAGTCGTACGAGAAACTCTGGGCGTCTTGGACCGGTATCTCCAGGGCGATGCTCCAGACCTTCTTTCCGAGCTCGAGGTGCACTGGTGGAAAGTCCCCGGACCAGGTCGCGGCCGAGGAACCACCCATGTCTACCCTGGTGCCGTCGACCGACGCACCGACGAGCTCGGCCGCGCCGGGAACGTAGACATTCATCATCGGTCTGGTGGTTCCGTGCTTGCCGCCCGTCTCGGTAGGACCACCCGAGTCACCCATCACGTATCTGGGTTGGGGGAGGTACACCCCGTTCGTAACCTCCACTGTCGCTCGGTTGATGGCGTCATCACCTTCAAGGCTCACCTCGAGTGTGTGCTCTTGACGTTGGAAGTAATCGAGCTTGTTGCCGCCGACGTTCTGCTCGACACTTGCGAAGTAGTCGGCATCCTTCGCCTCGGCGATGCCCCCATCCCAGTTCATGCGCTCGAGGAACGCTTGTTCCTGTGGATCTTTAAGCCACACTTGCATGTGCCGCTCCGACAGGGAGTCGCCGAATCCCTGCACCAGTTCGGTGGGATGTTTCGGCTTGATCATCCCCTCATAGAAGCGATCCACCACCGTCGACAGCACCTTGCGACGGAT
>JAXDJQ010000213.1:0-10376 GCA_034667565.1 Actinomycetota bacterium | reverse complement strand
CTCCTCATGCGCCTATCTCATACGAAGACTTCGCCCAGCTGATCAGACGTTCTTGATCGGCAACGAGATGGTGACGACCGCACCTCCTGCATCTCGATTACCTGCTGTGACAGTGCCCTCATGAGCTTCGGCGACCGCCTTGACGATGGCCAGTCCCAGCCCTGTACCCCCATCATTCCGTGTCCGCCCCCCGTCGCTGCGAGCGAACGCGTCGAAGGCTCGCGGCAAGAATTCGGAGCTGAACCCAGGACCCTGATCGGCAACCGCTAGACGAAGGTCCTCGTCCTCGACCTCTGTCGAGATCGTCACGGTCGAACCTTGTGGCGCGTGACGGAGTGAATTGTCGATCAGGTTGCCAAGTGCCTGCCGAAGCCGAGCAGGATCGATATCAGCGCGGGTGCCGCTCGGTTTCTCCATAGCGAGTTCTATGCCGCGTGTCCCTGCAGCGGTCTGGAAGCGCGCCACAACTTCGCGGATGAGCACGTCGACATCGACATCCTCGCGATGGACGGGCAGCCGTCCCCGGTCCGAGCGCGCCAAGACCAACAGGTCCTCGGCCAGCGAGTTCAAGCGATCGGATTCCTCGACCGCGCTGCGCAGCGTGGCCTCCAGCTCCTCAACCGTCCGCGACTTCCGTAGGGCGAGCTCGAGCTCGGTCTTCAGTATGCCGAGCGGCGTCCGTAACTCGTGGCTGGCGTCGTCCACGAACCGCCTTTCGTGTTCGATGGCCTGTTCCAGACGGCCCAGCATGTCGTTCAGAGTTTCGGCCAAGCGCGCTAACTCGTCACCGGTCGTGGGGACTTCGAGGCGATTCCCGAACTCATTGCCTGAGATGGTGGCCGCTTCCAAACGCATCCGTTCTACCGGGCGCAAGGCGGCGCCGGCGACAAGCCAACCGATGAAAGTGGTGATCGCCAGCGCCCCGAGACCCCCCACCACAAGTGCCTCGGCGAGCCGGGTCACTGCTTCACGCTCCTCCTCCAGCGACGCTCCCGTGATGACGACGAACCCGGCGGTCGTGGGGACGGCAAGGACTCGGGCCCTAATGTTTTCGTGGGCCGAAGGGAACACGACGTCGAAGTAGGAGGGCCCTCGGAGTCCCGCGACGGTTGCCGCGGGAAGCAGTGGATGTCCCTTCAAGGCAGGGCTGGATTGAAGCAGTTCTCCGTGCTGGCCGATTATCTGCCCGAACGCGGCATCCGGTTCGATCAGCGTTCCTTCATCATCGACGAGAGCGCCTGTCTCATCTATCTCGCCGAGCAACGTTTGGGCCCGGCTCTTTAGGCCGGAGTCGACGGTCTCCCGGAGACCTTGCTGGAACCGGAGGTGAACGAAGAGGCCCGCGCCGACGAGTACGAGTGCCACCAGGGCGGCGAATAGCAGCGTCAGCCTAGTTCGGATCGGTAGCCGCATCCTGGCCTTCAACCTTCAGTCGATAACCCGAACCGCGTACGGTCTCGAGCGAGCTACGTCCGAATGGGCGATCGATCTTCTCGCGTAGATATCGCACATAGACGTCCACCACGTTGGAGTCTCCTTCGTAAGCGAAATCCCACACGTGCTCCAAGATTCGGGTTCGACTCAGAACCTCACTCGGATGGCGCATGAAGAAGTCGAGCAGCGAGAATTCCTTGGCCGTGAGATCGATCGCCTGACCACCTCGCTCAACCTTGTGTGCCGCTGGGTCCATCGTGAGATCACCTACGCGAAGCAGCGCGGGACGTCGTCCCTGTCCTCGTCTCAGGAGGGCGCGCAGACGGGCGAGGAGTTCGGCGAACGAGAACGGTTTGGTCAAGTAGTCATCTGCACCCGCGTCGAGCCCAGAAACTCGATCGACCACTGCGTCCTTCGCCGTGAGCATGATCACAGGTGCCCACCGGCCGGCGGCGCGAAGAGCGTGGCAGACATCGAAACCGTCTCGATCCGGAAGCATGAGATCCAGCACGATGGCGTCGTACGGATTCTCGGTCCCCAGCCAGACGGCGTCGTCCCCGGTGGATGCGGTGTCCACCGCGTATCCCTCCTCTTCGAGACCGCGCTTCAGAAGGGCCGCCATCTTGACCTCGTCCTCCACCACCAGGATCCGCATCTCGTCAACGCTACGGCGATTCTGATGAGAGCCAGATGAGGAACGCGCTGAAGGCCCCGAACCTGTCGGGGCCTTCAGGTGGGACCGGCGGCGGGACCGGGCGGGGGATTACCCGTTACTCGTCGCCATCGTTCGCCGAATCGGCGGCGTCGTTGCCGTCGTTGGTGTCGTTCTCCTGGCCTTCGGCCTTCTCGCCGGCCTCGTTCTCCTGGCCTTCGGCCTTCTCGTTGGCCTCGCCGGCCTCGTTGGCCTCGTTGGCCTCGTTGGAGTCGGAGGTGGTTGCCTCTTCCGTACGGACCGTAGCTCCGGTGCTCGGGTGGGTCCTCGCCATAACGAGGTTCGCTCCGATCATCCCGGTGAGCAAGAGCAGCCCGACGACCAAGCCGATGATGTTCTTTCGATTCATCATGTTTCACCTCCTTCCTGTTCGTCTGGCACACGATGCGCCACGGGCGATGAGAGTGGGATGAGTCGTGGATGAGGGTCCCGCACAGCGAATCTCAGGTGGCTCTCATGCCGTTCTCATGTGCGCAGTGTTCCTGTGGGGCCGTGATGGATGCCCGGACGATGCTGAACAAGGTTCCAGAAGTGACGATCTTCTTCTGGATCGTCAAGATCATGGCTACGACCGTCGGTGAGACAGCGGCCGATTACCTCGGCATCGACCTCAATCTCGGTCTCACCGTCACCACTTACATCATGACTGCGTTGCTGATCGTCGTGCTTTTCTTTCAGTTCAGAGCACGGAGATACGTGCCCGGCATCTATTGGCTTGCGGTCGTATTGATCAGCATCGTCGGCACACTCGTAACCGACAACCTCGTCGACAACTTCGGCGTCAGCTTGTGGACCACAACGACCCTGTTCTCCATCGCTCTAGCGATCACTTTTGCGGTTTGGTACGCGAACGAGAAAACGTTGTCGATACACACCATCTACACGACGAAACGAGAAGCGTTCTACTGGTTAGCCATCTTGTTTACGTTCGCGTTGGGTACAGCGGCAGGCGACCTCGTAGCCGAGAGCCTCGGGTGGGGCTACTTGTTGTCGGGAATCATCTTCGGGGCGCTGATCGCGGCGGTCGCGGCGGCTCACTTCAACCTCAAGCTGATCGGTGGAGTGCTGGCCTTCTGGATCGCTTACATCCTGACCCGCCCGCTTGGCGCATCCTTCGGTGATCTGTTGTCTCAGGATCGGGGCGATGGTGGCCTTGGGTTGGGCACCACGGGGACGAGCTTCGTCTTCCTTCTGACGATCCTTGGCGTGGTCGTCTATCTGAGCGCCACGCGGAGGGATCAAACGCGGCCTGACGAGATGGTTTAGAGATGGAGCGCGGTCGCACGGTCGGTCTCGTTGACAGCTGGCGACGGCAGCCTCCATCGCTGCGTATCCTTCGAGCGTTCCTCGGTGTCACGTTCGCGTACGCGGGGGCCCAGAAACTCGCCGATCCCGGTTATCTGTTGTCGTCGAGCTCGACCTACATCGGTACTCAGCTACGAGGATTCGCGAGTGGAAGTCCGGTTTCGTGGCTGCTGCATCCACTCGCCCAACATGCGGTAGCGGCAGGTGTTGCGGTTGCGCTGATCGAGATCGCGATCGGCATCGGAACGTTGGTTGATTTTCTTCCTCTCACCAGTGCACTCGCGGGCTGTTCGGTAAGCCTCGTCTTGTGGCTGTCGGCGACGTGGCATGTGCATCCCTACTTCTTGGGCTCAGATTCGGTCTACGCGATCGCGTGGGGCGCGTACGCGCTCTCGATCTGGGAGAGCCGCCGATTGGATGCCCGGCCGACGGCTCCGCAAGAGATCCCTGAGCACTCGTCGGCCATCGATCGTCGATCGTTCATCCGCTCAGGAGTATTCGCGGCAGGTGTGTTGGCATTAGGTGGCCTCGCGAGACTGCTGCGAGGCCCCCTCAAAGCCACGTCACCCGTCGCGGCCACTGGATCTGTTTCTCCCTCGGTTCACGCGGGCCCCAGCACGCCCGCGGTCACGGGCAAACCGATAGTGGCTTTGGACAAGCTCAAGGCGGGGCGGCCGGTGGGCTTCACTGGTCCTTCTGGCGAACCGGCGGTTCTCTTCCGACTGGATAACGACGAGGTCGTGGCCTACAGCCGGATATGCACTCATGCCGGCTGCACCGTCGGCTATGACAGCTCTTCGGATCTGTTGGTCTGTCCCTGTCACCTTGCGAAGTTCGCGCCGGCGGATGGAGCCCGCGCCGTAAGCGGGCCCACCAACATCCCTCTGCCAGAGATAGCCATCGCCGTTGATAGATCGACCGGGACGGTGGTCCTTCCCCGCGCAGGCTGATCACGACAAGGATCCTCCCGCCCGCTGGAAGGCCCTGGGATGGGCCGAATGAGAGAAGATGGCGGCACACACGTTAGGTGCTGCACTGAGGGTCAGTTTTCCCATGCATGAACAAGATGAGTACGTAGTCGCTATCGAACAAGTCGAGCTGGAAGCAGCGAGGCTGGTCGAATCCGTCCGCAACGTCCTAGAAGCTCTGCGCAACGCCAAGCAGGAGCGGATCGGGGGCGTACCCCTGCCTGAGATCGTTGCTGGTCTCGTCGAGACGGGGGGGAGAAGGCTTAGAAGGTCGACGGATGAGGCGTTCGTTTCTTATGAGCAGGCGATGATGAACTATCGAGCGACTGCGATTGGGGAGCTAGTCGACGAATACGGCCTCTCACTTTCAGAGGTAGGCCGTCGTATCGGTGTTTCGAGGCAGATGGTTGGTCGCTTGTATAGGTCGGGTGCCGAATAGGCGCCGTACTACTCCCAGGCCCGCCGGTGGGTCCCAGTGTTCGTCCCTGGTCGGGGCGCCGCCGAAAAACGTAGAGATAGCTATTCCCGCAACCCCGCGTTGCGCGCTGATAGTTGTCGCATGAAGTCCGTCGCAACCGCCGCTTGCCCGCCGAACGCCACGATGGTGATCTCATGACCGGTGCTGCCCACAGCCCATCCGAGGCGCTTCTCGGGCAGGTCATCGGAAATGCTGCCGCAGCGATCTACATCAAGGACACGAACGGGAAGTACGTCTACGTCAATGGGCACTTCGAGGTTGTGACGGGGATCTCTTCGGTCGAAACGCTCGGCCACACGGACTTCGACCTCTTTCCGATCGCAGTGGCATCGACCTACAGGGAAAACGATGTGCAGACCTTGGAGCGGATGTCGGGTCTGTGGTTCGAGGAACCAGCTGCGATCCCTGGAAGCGGACGTCTGTTCTCGACGGTCAAGGTCCCTGCTCTCGAACAGAAACTAGTCGTGGGTGTTTGCGGCATCTCCGTTGAGGTGACATCCGAGGCTAGGGGCGATTCCGCTGCCGCACCGGAGCGAACCATGTCCGACGTCTACTTCGGTCGACGGTTGGCTTCTCTAACCCCTCAGGAGGTCCGAGTATTGGATCTTGTGGTGGCCGGGCTGACCGATAAGGAGATCGCCGAGAGACTCACTCTTTCGAACGACACGGTCCGACATCACGTGTCTCGTCTTCTCAGGAAGCTCCGGAAGCGCAGGGCACAGGTGATCATCGAGATGCTCAAACGCGACCGCGGCTAGCCGGCGCCCGAACCAGCCTCGCTGGCGAGTTGCAACCTCGAAATCGGCGCGCCCGGAGGGATTCGAACCCCCGACCCTCGGATTAGAAGTCCGACGCTCTATCCAACTGAGCTACGGGCGCAGACCTCGATTGTCGCAGGTCAGTCGAGACAGAACTCGTTGCCCTCGATGTCCTGCATGACGATGCACGACTCATTGTGGTCATCGGCAGGCAGGAGTCGCACGCGTACCGCGCCGAGGGCGACCAGTCGTGAACATTCGGCCTCGAGTGCGGCCAGGCGCTCTTCACCCACAAGCCCCGTGCCGACCCTCACGTCAAGGTGCAGTCGATTCTTGACGACTTTGCCTTCGGGAACGCGCTGGAAGAACAGTCGCGGGCCCACGCCTGAGGGATCAACGCATGCGAACGCTGAACCTTGTTGCTCAGGTGGCAGCGCTCGATCGAAATCGTCCCAACTCGCGAACCCTTCCGGTGGTGGCGGTACGACGTAGCCCAGCACATCACACCAGAAACGAGCAACGCGCTCAGGTTGTGAGCAGTCGAAAGTGACTTGGACCTGCTTGACCGACGTCATGGGCCAACCATAGGGGCACGGACCCAGAGTTCACCCCGCCTGGCCTAGGCTCACCGCATGTCCGTCGATGTCTCTTTCTCCGGGTTCCGCGCGGATCTTGTGCTGCGCCGCCCGGACGTACTCAATGCGATGGACTTCGAAGTGTTCGAAAAGCTTGCTTCCGCCGCTGATGAGATCTCCACAAGCGACGCTCGCGTGGTGGTTGTCAGTGGCGAAGGTCGGTCCTTCTCGAGCGGTATCGACACTTCGACGTTCGGTTCGCTGTCGGGGACCACCGAGGAAGGGATAACGCGGGCACAGGCAGGGTTCCGCAAGATAGCGGCGTTGCCGATGCCGACGATCGCGAAGGTGCAAGGTCACGCTCTGGGCGCGGGACTGCAACTCGCTCTCGCGTGCGACATCCGTGTTGTTGCAGAGGATGCCTCGCTGGGCCTCCTCGAAGGGAAGTACGGGATCGTCCCGGACCTTGGGGGGACGCAGCGGTTGCCGTTGCTGGTTGGGCCTGGGTGGGCAAAGCGCATGGTCTGGCTTGCCGAACGCATCGACGGCGTCACTGCCGAGTTGATCGGACTGGCCGAATTCGTGGTTCCCGTGTCGGATCTCGACAAGGTCGCCGACGACTTGGCGGATCAGATAGCGGCTGCGCCACCGCTCGCAGCCCGCGAAGCCAAGCGACTCGTCGATCTCGCCGGGCGGGTTTCTCACGAAGCAGGCATGGATGAGGAAGCCGTTTCGCAGAAAGGATTGCTCGCGAGCAACGACTTCACCGAAGCCATCACGGCGTTCGTCGAGCAAAGGGATCCGGACTACAAGGGCAGCTAAAGCCTCGCCATCATGTAGATCATGTCGCGGTCGTCGCCGGGGGCCACGCGGATAGCGCCGGGGACTCGTCCCACTACCTCGTACCCGAACCGTTCGTAGAACGCTTCCGTTCCGGTTCCTTCCCGCACGGTCAGTTGCAATTGCTCCAAGCCGAGCTGCTCCTTTGCCGCGCGGGTTAGCTCCTTCAGTAGGGCGGAGCCGATCCCTTGTCCCTGAAGCGCGGGAAGTACCTGCAGACGCTTCACGATCGCCCAGTGCTTGAAGATCTCACCGGGGTGGTTGTGCGACAGAAACCCGAATCCAACCGGACGACCGTCCTGGAACGCGACGAGGATGTGATCGTGACCCTCGCTCACCTCCCTGAAGGCCTTGTCGGACAGCACCTTCACGTCCGCCCGCGTCGTCGGCATCGGAGTGCCCACGGACCCGCCCGCATTGCCAACTGCCTCCCAGATCGACTCGAGTTGATCGACGAGTGTCTCGTCGAGATGAGGATCGAGCTCGAACGTGACGTTCACTCGTCGTGCGCGAATGAATGCAGATACGCGACCGTGTACTCGATGATCTTGAGGTAGTCGTCCACCCTGCAGTTCTCGTTGGGGGCATGGATGTCTGAGGTCGGTCGGTAGACGCCCGCGGGAGAGACGGTCGGAACACCGAGCTCCCGAGCGATGACGTGCATCGGCCCAGTCGCGATCATCATGGGGGCGACCGCAGGAGGTTGGTCGAACGTATCTCTCGCAGCGTCGATCGCAGCTTTGCCTAGCGCGAAGCCCGGCTCGGATCGCACGGGATGTTCCATCGAGAACGTGTCGATCGAGATGTCGCCGTAACCACGCTCGTCTAGGTGCTTTCGGAGCTTCGCCACGATGTCGTCGGGATCTTGGTTAGGTACTAATCGCATGTCGAGCTTGGCCATCGCCTGCTTCGGGAGGACCGTCTTCGACTGCCCGGGGACCGTGTAGCCGGTGATCACTCCTGCGATGTTGCAGGTCGGCTCGAAGAAGTACCGCTTGAGGAAATCGAAGCCCGTGACGTTGCCCACGAAGTGGTCGGTGCCGAGACGTTCGCGCTCGGTCTCTTCGTCGAACGGGAAGTCCTTGAGGATCGCGAGGTCATCCTCGGTCGGGGGCACGACGTCGTCGTAGAAGCCATCGATCAGAACAGTGCCGTCGGGAGCGCGCAGGGTGGCCAGCGCTTCGACCATGTGCCATGCCGGGCTCGGCGCGTAGACCGCGAACGATGAATGCTGATCCTCGTTCAAGCCCTTGTGGTTGAGCTCGACGTAAGCGAGACCCTTCGCACCGAAGACGAGGGCGGGACGACCGGAGTGGTCGATGCCTTGGCCCTCCCAGATGCATCCGTCGGCTTGGAGTCGTTCGTGATTGCGCTCGACTATCTCCTTGAAGCTCTTGGAACCCGTTTCTTCTTCGCCCTCGACGAGGAACTTGATCGTGAAGGGGATGTCGCCGTGCACCTCTTGATAGACCTCGAGGGCCGCGAGCCTGGCGACGAGGTCACCCTTGTTGTCAGCCGCACCCCGTGCGAAGAACAGCCCGTCGCGGATCTCTGGTTCGAAAGGTTTGGATTTCCATTCGTTCAGTGGGTCGACCGGCTGAACGTCGTAGTGGTCGTAGAAGAGCAGTGTCTTATCGCCACTGCCAAGGAGCCCGAGCAGGGCGTCGGGGGCCTCCTCGTGAGGGAGCCTCTCGACCTTCGCGCCGAGCTGGCCTAGCTTCTCTTCGACCCATGCGGCCATCGCAACGAGTCCATCAGGCTCACCCGCCATAGACGGGATCGAACAAGCCTCAGTAAGCCACCCGACGTACTTGTCGGCACGCTCCCGAACAAGCCCTGCAACATTAGTCATCGAGCCGAGGGTAGCCCTTTCGTCCCGATTCCTGTCACAGGCAGTCGCTAGCCTCATCGTATGGACGGGACCGATCGTCTGTTCGAGCTGGAGCCACTGACGAAGCGCTGTATCCGGTGCGGCAACAAGAGACAGATCGACGAGTTCGCGTGGCGCGACAAGAAGCGGGGCCGTCGGTTCGCTCACTGCAGAGCTTGTCAAGCGAAGTACCACCGCAAACACTACGAGGCCAATCGCCAGCGCTACGTCGACAGCGCAGCAGTACGAAAAGACAAAGAGATCCGTCGAAGATGGGACTACCTAGTCGGATTCTTTGCGAAGAACCCCTGCGTGGATTGTGGGGAGACAGATGCCCTCGTGCTGGAGTTCGACCATGTCGGAAGTAAGAACTTCGGGATATCTGCTGGCATACGCAACAGAAGTTGGGAATCCTTACTCGAGGAAATGAGCAGATGCGATGTCGTGTGCGGCAACTGCCACCGGCGCCGCACCGCGCAGCGCGGTCGTCATTGGCGAATTGGTGTTCCGCCGTCGAGCGGGTGAACGGGATCGAACCGTCATAATCTGCTTGGAAGGCAGAGGCTCTACCATTGAGCTACACCCGCATCATGAAAGTTTAGCCGGATGGCTTCTCCTGTTTGTTCCCGCTGGCCATAGTGGATCTGTATCTGTAGAAACCCGCACGGCGCGCGGTTCTTCTTCGGTGGCAATTCACGCAGACCACCTCGCACTTGTCCATCTCCTGCAGAACGATTTCCCAGGTGCGACTCCTGAAACCCCGTCCTATGTCAAACGACTTATCTCTGAGGTGATCGAACTCGAGGACCACGGGATCCCGTTCACCACAATCGACGCATGGGTGCGCTCGTAGGAACTGGGCCAAGTATTGAGTACGCTCTGCAAGCATCGACCGTGTCCACGAGGTGGCGTTTTCCAAATACCGGGCCTTGTTATTGGCGTAGTGCCTCTTCTTATAAGCGGCCCGGCAGGGTCGGCAGTAAGAATCCCGCAAGCCCTCGTCCTTCCGCCTCCAGGCGAATTCTTCGTCAGCTTTTTCGGTCCCGCACGCGCTGCATCTCAGCATGGACCCAGCGTAGACAGGTGCTGTGTCAGATCTCGGTCGGGGCGGCCGGATTCGAACCGGCGACCTCGTCGTCCCAAACGACGCGCGCTAACCAAGCTGCGCTACGCCCCGTCAACCCATTCTCCCATCGATGAGCTGGGGAGTAGAGCGCCCACTAAGTAAGATGCACCGATGGCTAGGGCGCGGGTTCCTATCGGGGGCATAGCTGCGGCTGCGATGCTCGGCTCCCACTGGGTGGCTTATTTCATCGCGGCCCCCGACCCACACGAGCGGGCGCACCTGCTCCGATCGACCGGCCACGCTTATCTCCCGATAGTGATCTCCGTGGCGATCGCGGCTGCTGTGTTCGGGCTCGGCAAGTTCATCGCCG
>JAXDJQ010000212.1:0-6588 GCA_034667565.1 Actinomycetota bacterium | reverse complement strand
CAAGCCTGAGGTAACGGTTCAGACCGTTCCACCTGCACAGCTCAAGCCCCTCACCCCCGACCAGATGGGCGTGTCACGCAGGCAGTTCCTGAACCGGGCGTGGACGGCTTCCTTCTCTGCCTTCCTCGGCTTCTTTGGGATGGGCACTCTGTCGTTCCTGTGGCCGAAGCTGACCGGTGGTTTCGGAACGAAGATCACCGCCGGCGACTACGAGGACATCCTTTCCAAGGTAGGGCCGGACGGTGGATTCACCCCGTTGTTCATCCCGGAGGGTCGGTTCTATCTGACCTATTACGAAGGCACTGGAGACGCTCCGGTCTACGTGGCAGTCGATGCCGTCAACACGAAGCTGCAGGCTCTCTACCGGAAGTGTGTGCACCTCGGTTGCTCGCCACCGTTCTGTCCCACTTCTAAGCTCTTCGAGTGCCCGTGTCACGGTTCCAAGTACAGGTTGCACGGTGAGTACTACGCCGGCCCTGCTCCTCGGGGTCTGGATCGGTTCCCGGTGACGATCGAGGGTGGCAAGGTCATCGTCGACACCGGTTCGCTGCAGGAAGGTCCGCCGCGCGGATCGAGCACGTGGGACAAGTTCGCCGAGCCGCAGGGTTCGTTCTGCATCCCGACCTAGCCCGACGACCGTCAACGAAACTGGGAGATAGCTGACACTTGAGCACTACGCAGATCCTGACCCTCGGTCTGGTCGTCGTCCTTCCCGCGCTCTTGTTGTGGGCGATCTTCATCGCGCGCACCGGACGGCCGGGCGCTCCACGACGACCCCGACTGGGTATCCCCCACGCGTTGCGACCGGGTCAGGCCGACGAGGTGCTGGAGGGGCCGCGCCTCGAGCGCCTGTTGACCTGGGGTCTGGTCTCATCACTCGCTGCGGCGCTGTTCATCCCGATGTACTGGCTACCAGAGAAGCAACGCCAGGAAGCGTTCCAAGAGCGGTTCGACGAAGAAGCGATCACGCGGGGCAAGCTGATCTTCGCCCCGGCCCCCAAGCTCGACCCTGATGCGAGCGCTTCCGAGTTCAAAGAGGAGGAGAGAGCCATCTCCCTCGGTCAGGCGTGCGCCAACTGCCACGGTGGAGACGCATCCGGGGGGCTCGCCAACCCCGCTTACAAAGACCCGATCTCAGGTGAGACCGTTGCGTACAAGGCTCCGCCCCTCAACACCGTCTTCCAGAGGTGGGACGAGGAGGTCGTCCGTTTCACGATCGAGCGCGGCCGGCCGGGGACCCCGATGCCGGCTTGGGGGGTCGAATACGGCGGTTCGATGACCGAGCAGATGATCTCCGACGTCATCGCGTGGTTGAAGAGCCTGCCGACGAACCAGGAGCCCCCGCCGGCGATCTCCGATGGGTGTCAGAAGCCTGCCGAAGACGATCTCACCTGCGGGAAAGAGATCTTCGAGGCTCGCTGTGCGGTGTGTCACGGGATCAACGGCCAAGGTAAGGAGGCGTCGGGAACGGACCCCACCCTCGACTTCAACAATTCGGATGATGACGAGGTCTCCGACCCCTGGTATCAGGGCATGGCGTTGTGGAAAGGTGACGTTCGACATCTCGCTTATTCGCAGCATGTCTGGACGGTGCGGAACGGACGACGATTCGCATACATGCCGGCGTGGGCTGAAGCTCCTGCGCAGGGGATCCCGCCACCGCCGTATCCATTGACCGACGAACAGATCCTTGCCGTGATCGCGTACGAGAGGTCGCTCTAGATGGACCTGACCTTCATCGAGGGTGTTGCCGCCGTCGTTTCCGGCTTCATCGTGTTCGTCGGAACGATCTGGCTGTTGCTCGCGGTGATCATGGGGGCGCGTCTGGCGTACTTCGTCACCGCATCCGTCTGCATCGGGTTCATCTTCATCATGACTTTGGTGTGGAGCTACGGAACGCCCCTCGGCCCGGTCGGTCAACTCCCCGATTGGGAGGGCGTGGGTCTAGCAGACAGCGCCGACCAGATCGAGTTCGATGCCGCCGCGAAATACCCCGAGGCTCCGTGGCAGGCGCCGGGAGAAGACGATCAAGAAGCCAAGACGAAGGCCGCAGAGCTCGAAAGTGCCGCCACGAACTACCTCGAGGAACTAATCCTGAAAGACAAGGGTGGCGACTTCATCGCTGCAACCGATGCGGTTGTCGTCACCGACAGCGCTCGCCTGATGGAGGAGGCCGATCAGGAGTACGGCGCGGTCGAGCTCGAGGCCGCCCCGAGTGCGGTCGAGAAGGCCCAGGAGGCAGACCCCGACCAAACCTTCACCCCCGAAGACGCGCAAGCTTTCGTCATCATGAAATATGACCCGGGCAACCCGTTGAAGAAGGCTCGCATCATCGCCGGGGGCACGTTCCTCGTGTGGGCCCTCCACCTATTCGGTCTGAGTCGCGCTGAACGCAAGACGAAGGAGACGGCTATCGGGGACGGTGCTCGATGAAGCGCTTGCTCGCCGCGCTAACGACCTTGGTCCTCATGGGTGGATGCGCGACCGGGATCGATGCCGGTGGCGAGTCCCTCGGAGAGAACGGCGGAGTCGCATTCATCGCACTGACCGTGATGCTTCTCGTCATGGGTGCGGTCCTGTGGTGGATCATGGGACGCGAGGACTGAGCTAGAGCTTCTCCGCTTCTTCCTCTTCTTTCGAGATCGGCTTGGCGTCGGTGCGTGCACGCATCGCTAGGAAGAAACCGTAGGCCAGGAATCCGTAGCCGACGATCAGCGTGGCGTTTGGAAGCCAAGTCGGCGCATCGTCACCCATGACCGCCGGGACCAGCGACCCAGCGAGAAGCACGACCGCGCCAAACATCATGCGGCGGCGCCACCTGGGCCAGTAGGAGTACCACTTCGGCTTAGGGGGTTGCGAAGACACGACCCGCCGCCTCGCAGATGTGATCGATGTGAGCTTCCGTATGAACCGCCGACAGGAACAGGGCTTCGAATCGCGATGGCGGCACGTACACACCGTGCGCCAGCATGCCTCGGAAGAATCGCGCGTACGGATCTGCTTCGGTGTCCTTCGCTTGCTCGTAGTTCATGACTTCTTCGTTGCGGAAGAAGAACCCGGCGAGTCCACCGATCGCGGCAGCGACCATCGGAACCTCGTTCTGCTCCGCGGCATCAACCAGTCCCCGGACCAACGATCGGGCGGTGTTCTGCAAGCGGTCGTAGAGGTCGGGGGTAGATCCGATCAGCGACAGGTTCGCGATACCGGCGGCCATCGCCACGGGGTTCCCCGACAGCGTCCCCGCTTGGTAGACGGGCCCAACGGGGGCCAGGTGATCCATGACCTCCGCCTTGCCTGCCACCGCCCCCACCGGCAATCCCCCACCGAGGATCTTGCCGAGCAAGACCAGGTCCGCGGCGATGCCGAAGCGTTCCTGCGCACCTCCGGGGCCGAGACGGAACCCGGTTATCACCTCATCGAAAACGAGCAGCGCACCGGTGTCGGTCGCTATATCGCGCAGACCCTGGAGGAAACCTTCCTCGGGCAGGACGAGACCCATGTTCGCGGCTACAGGTTCGACCAGGATGGCGGCGAGGTCATCACCAATCTCCTCGGCGATGGCTCGGACCGCAGCGACATCGTTGTACGGCGCGACCGCCGTGTCTTGCGCCGCGCCGGCAGTGACCCCGGGGGTGCCGGGTATGCCGAGGGTTGCGACCCCCGAACCCGCTTCGGCCAGCAACGCATCGGAGTGACCGTGATAGCACCCGGCGAACTTGATGATCTTGTTGCGCCCGGTGGCACCACGAGCCAGCCGGACCGCCGTCATCGAGGCTTCCGTGCCGGACGAAACGAACCGGATGCGCTCGATTTTGGGCACCATGCCGATGACCAGACGAGCGAGCTCGACCTCGAGCTCGGAGGGGGTACCGAACGACGTCCCCTTGCTCGCCGCTTCGGCCACCGCCTGAACCACGTCGGGATGGGCATGGCCGAACAACAACGCGCCCCAGCTCTGCACCAGATCGATGAATGTGTTGCCGTCCACGTCGGTTATCTCGGCCCCCGAGGCGTGGGCGACGAAGAACGGCTCGGCGCCGACCGCATCGAATGCCCGGACCGGGGATGACACCCCACCAGGCATGAGACCGCGAGCATCAGCTAGGAGCTTGTCGGAACGCTCCCTCAGAACCTTGCGGGGGTTCAGCTCAGCCACTCGGCAGCTTTCTTGGAGTGATACGTGATCACTAGATCGGCACCCGCTCGCCGGATGGAGGTGAGGGTCTCCAGGGTGGCCTGACGCTCGTCGATCCACCCGTTAGCCGCAGCGGCCATCAGCATCGAATACTCGCCGCTCACGTTGTACGCGGCGAGTGGGTACTCGAAGCGATCCTTCACTGCGGCGATGACGTCGAGGTAGCCAAGAGCCGGCTTGACCATCACTGCGTCCGCGCCCTCGGCGATGTCGAGCTCCACCTCGCGCAGTGCCTCGGCGACGTTCGCGGGGTCCTGTTGATACGCACGACGGTCGCCGAAACGAGGTGCCCCCTCAGCGGCTTCACGGAAGGGGCCATAGAAAGCGGATGCGTACTTGGCCGCGTAAGCAAGCACGGCGGTGTCGACGGATCCTTCGGCGTCGAGCGCTGCTCGGATCGCCGCGACCTGTCCGTCCATCATGCCGGAAGGCGCAACGATGTCGGCGCCGGCACGTGCGTGACTCACCGCGATCCGACCGTAGATCTCGATGGTGGGATCGTTCGCGACCTCTTCTCCCTCGAGGACCCCGCAATGCCCATGGTCGGTGTACTCGCACAAACAGAGGTCGGCGATAACGACGAAGTCGTCACCGAGCTCGTCCTTCAATGCTTTGAGGGCCTGCTGGGTGATCCCATCATCGTTGTAAGCCTCGCTACCGGTTGCATCCTTGCGCTCGGGGATCCCGAACAAGACGACCCCAGCGATATCTCGGGCCGCTAGCTCCCGCGCTTCTTTGAGCAGGGACTCGATCGTGTGCTGGTGATGGCCGGGCATCGACGAGATCGGATGAGGTTCGGTCAATCCCTCTTTCACGAACATCGGCGCGAGCAGATCCGACGGCGCGAGGGACGTCTCGGCGAAAGCCCGGCGCAGACCGGGAGTCCGGCGCAGACGTCTCATACGGTGGATCGGTTCGATCGTCATGACTGCATGCTACGGGCGGCATGGAGAACGGCATCTACGAGGCCTCCGGTGTCGTGGGGTTCTGCCACTGCTGCCACGTCGAGACCCGCCTCACGCGCGGCGCGCTCGGTCGAGGGTCCGATGCATACGACCAGCGGCGATGATCCGGGGTGACCTGCGACCGCGGCGAGGTTCGTGACGGTGGAGGCGCTGGTGAAGGTCACGATGTCGACATCCCCATCCACCCAGCGCTGAAGGTTCGTTGGGTCGGGCTTCCCGGGGATGTTGCTGTACACCGCGACGTCGTCTACCTGCCACCCGTGCTCGGTCAAGGCCGTGACCGGCTCTGGTGGACCGTCCTGCACGCGTGGGAACAAGACCCTGCCCAGTCCGTCTCCCAAGCCAGCGACCATCTCGGCGCTCGTGAACCGTTCCGGCACGAGATCTGCGCTTAGTCCGTGGTGAGCCAGCTCATGACGAGTGCGTTCGCCGACGCAAGCGATCTTCGTGTGCGCGAACGCCCGCGCATCGAGTTCCAGAGACCGCAATCGCGCGAACGTCTTCGCGACCGCGTGCATCGAGGCGAAGACCACCCACGAATAGTCAGAGAGCTTCGCAAGAGCTTCATCTGCTGCGGCCCATGAATCGGGCTCGGCGATATCGATCAGCGGCAGAGACACCACATCGGCGCCGAGCCGGGACAGGCGCGTGGTGAGCTCGCGCGATCCTTGGGGGGGCCGGGTGACCGCGACCGTGCGGCCGAAGAGGGGACGATCTTCGAACCACGTCAGCGAATCTCGAAGAGAGACGACGGGACCAACGATCGTCGTAGCCGGGGGCCTGATCCCCGATGCGGCAGCCTTCTCGGCGATCGTGTCCAACTCGCCAACAACGACCTTCTGCTTACCTGTCGTCCCCCACTCGATCGTCGCCGCGGGTTCTTGAGGATCGCGGCCCGACTCGATCAGCCGGCGCGCGATCTTCTCGAGAGCTGCAACGCCCATCAACAGGACGAGAGTCTCGGCACCGACGCTCAACTTGGAGACGTCGGGGTCTGCATCTCCGCCCTCCTCCCTCGCGGTCAGAACAACGAAAGATGCGGACAAGCCCCTGTGGGTGACGGGGATGCCGGCATAGGCGGGCACCGCTGTCGCAGAGGTCACACCGGGAACGATCTCGAAGGGGATCGACGAGGCGCGCAACAGAGCTGCTTCCTCCGCACCCCGACCGAACACGAACGGGTCACCACCCTTGAGGCGCACGACGCTCTTGCCTTCACTCGCCTTCGACACGAGCAGGGCATCAGAGACCAGCTGGCGACTGTGTGTCTGTCCGGGGTTCTTTCCGACGAAGATCCTCTCGGCGTCCGCCTTGACCTCGGCGAGCAGTTCGGCTGCAACGAGGCGGTCGTAGAGCACGACGTCACACGTCCGCAACAGCTCGAGACCACGGACGGTTATCAGACCCGGGTCACCGGGTCCGGCTCCA
>JAXDJQ010000211.1:0-3321 GCA_034667565.1 Actinomycetota bacterium | reverse complement strand
CAGGTTCCCCACTACCTCCGCGGATCGCGCGCCGTACGACAGTTCGATCCCCTCGTAGTTCCCAGAGACGACGTTGCGCACGACGCGAGCGTGGCTACCGCCGTCCAACCCCACGCCGACATCGTTGCCCTGGGCCGCGGAGCCGGAGGGGTCGGTCCCGATGAAATTGTTCTCGATCACCAACCGGTTCGGACTGTGTAACGTCGAGATGCCCCACGTGTTATTCGCGAACGCGTTCCGCTGGGCTTCATCCGGCCCTCCGATCACGACATCATCCGCGCCCACGCGAACCCCTTGAACGCTCCCTGGCGTCTCCCAGGGGTCGGTCGGAAAGGGAAGGTGGATGCCGAGGTAGTTCCCCTCGATGACGGCACCGTCGGCATCGACGGATATGCCGGTGGAGAACCTGGTGATGCCGAGGCCACGCACAACGCTCCCGGGCGCAGTCTCGGTCAGCTGAAGACCGTAGAAATAGTCACGAGTGGTTCGAGCGGGTCTGATCTCAACGACCGGAGCTCCCCGATGATCGGGCTCGGTCGTCGCGTCGATGACGGTAGGTGAGGTGATCGCTGGGAGGTCCTTCCCATCTACGGCCGGCCCCCCAACGATGATGACGTGCGGCCCTGGCCCCGGGATATCGAAGGTGATCGTGTCGGACTCGGTGGTCGAGTTCACCACCATGATCGCAGCTCTGAGGCTGCAGGTCCCGGCCGCGGTTAGGCACAAGCCGTCGGTGCTCACGAGGTCCGGCAACTCGTCGACGCTGTTGACAGTGAGGAGTCCCCCAGCATGAGCCGGAGAAGGCGTCGGGACGCCGAGCACCGATACCACTGTGGAGATACAGATGAGTCGCCTTATGGTTCGAAGCTGTTGTGACATAGCCCCCTCCGCGATAGAAGTTCCTGAACGAGGGTCGTGGGAAGGCAGGTCACGATCGTGACGAGAATCGTCACAAGGCGATCCGGAACTACCCGGCGGCGAAGTTCCCCTCGGGCAGGGCCGAGCCGAAGGCGCTGAAAACCTCACCGTTCGGGTCACGCAGCAGGACGAGGAAGTGGCCTGTTCCGCTCGGTTCGAAGTCCAGTGTGAACGCGGCGCCGGTGCTGCCCCCCTCCCAGACGTAGCGGGTGGTTTGGCCCGTGTAACCGACTTCAAAGATCGCGGAAGTCTTGGCCGTCACTACTTATATAGACACGCGGAGGGCCGGAAAGGTCTCGCGACGGAGACCTCTATATGGAATCGCTCGCAGCCCTTGCGGCCGGGTTCAGCGGCAACGGTCCTCGGGGGTCGGGGTACCGACGTCGCTCGAGTAAGTGGCCACCCTCCAGGGATGATCCTTAGGCAAGCCTTGGTGTTCGAGGATGAGGCAGTAGCTATCTGTCGCCATCTCCAACCCAGCGAACGTGATATCGGGAGGGAGCCGCAACCCCATTGCGATGAGGTCGGACTCATCCGCTTGCGAGTAGTCCCCGTTGTTGTCTACCGCATAGGTTTCAGCTGCCGTTGCTGCGTTCTTGAGCGCCGATTCGATCTGAGCCTGCATGGCGCGATCTCTGGCTGCGTCCTTCGGATCAACGGTTTCGGATCCGCCCGAAACAATAGCCAGCACCACCAGAACGACAACGACGGTGACAACGCCGCCAAGCGCGTAGTTCCTGGTCAATTCGCCCCCTTGGAGTGACCCTAGCGCTTGTGAGGCGCGGCGTTCAGGCAGCGGATCACCCTCCCTTGGGGCGGCGTCCCTGCACCATCCGTCGTCCATCGAATCTTCACAATCGCTTTACGGGACCGCCCATCGTGTGTTGGAGACTGCGCGTGTGATCCTCGCTGAGATCCGAACGAGCCCTTGGTTCCAGATAGGGATGACAGCCCTTACGGGGATCGCGCTCGGGCTGTTCAGCCATGCATCCAGTGCCCTGCCCGGAGCGTGGCGATGGGTCGGCAACTTCGGCGCTCTGTGGCTCGCAGTGTCCTTCTTGTTAGGGCGGCAATTCCATTCCCTTCTCCCCGCCGCCCTGTCAGGGGCTGCCGCACTTGCCGTCGCCAGCGTGATGCACTACGTCCCTCATCGGATGGCACGCGAAGGCATGACCTTGAACACCTTCCGGTGGCCCGTAGCACTCTGGGCCTTCGTCGGAATCGTCGTAGGCGCAGCGTTCGGCATGTTGGGGGCCGCGCACGCGAGACGGTGGGCGGTTGCTTCCACCGTGGGGATGGGACTACTTGTAGCGGCTTTCGCGGGAGAAGCCTTCGTCCTATGGCGTACCGGTCACCCCAGAGCGGTCGAGGTCGCCGTCCCGCTAGAGACCATCGTGGCGCTATCCCTCCCGATCTTCTGCGCCCGCTCGGCGACTGAAAGGATCAAGATCTTCGGCAGCGCTGTTCTGATGTTTCCGGTCGTCGTCCTGGGGTTGTCCGCCTTCATGGGGGTCATCCACCGGGTTTACCCAGGCATCTGACCAAGACGCCTACCCTCGACTCGATAGGGCCCTCGATCTATTTCCCTGTTTAGAGGCACCTTCTTTGAGACGACCGCACCAAATCCTCTCTTTCCCCACACAGCAAGAAGACTTGGTGATCATCGTGCGGTGCCGGTGCGTACACGAGCGGTTGCTCGAAGCGCCTACGGCAGGTTGGAGAAGACCATCTTGATAGTCCCCGAGGAAACGGCTCCGGGGCAGGCCACCTGTCCTGGCATCCCCCCTTGCCCGTTCGTGTCCGAAACGAAAACGACCACGTCGGCCCCCGGGGTGATGGGGATCGGCTCCTCGCTCCTGCCGCAGATAGTGGCCACGTCAGTCAGTAAGGTGCTGTTCTCGTCGAGGGGTTGGGATACGCGCGCGTATACGGTGGACGACAAGGTGTCGGCGATCTCGATCGAGACGTATTTCTCCTTCGCCGTGGTCGCGAAGCGGGTGCAACCGATGCCTTCGGGGGCATAACAGGCCAGGATCGCAGCGCCGTAATAGGTCGCCTCGGCCGTCCTCTCGGTCCTTTTCGTTTTCTTGTTGGCATCAGCCGGGGCGATGAAAGCGCAGAAGATCAGGGCTGCTGAAGCGATCACGGCGATGGACTTGACCCTCTTATCTGTTCCCATCTACGACCTCCAAGCGCGGGCCCCACCCGTTGCTGACAGGGTTGTGGTCGCAGGATTCGCCGTGTCCGACCCCTTTTCCTGCACTGCGAGCCTTGCTCCAGGCTTCATTTGGCTAGCGCGCATGTATCTGTGCTGCGACCACTCCCAGCTAGCATCCAGCTTCTTGACGAGCTGAAGGTTCTGCTCGGGAAGAGATGACCGTACAGGTCAGAGGCCGTTTTTCA
>JAXDJQ010000210.1:0-4422 GCA_034667565.1 Actinomycetota bacterium | reverse complement strand
CGAGCCACCCTCCGGCGAGCGGGCTCCACACGATGACGCCCATCCCGTAGTTCTGTGCTACCGGGAGCAGGTCGTTTTCGATGTGGCGGACGAAGATCGAATACGGAGGTTGCTCGCAAACGAACCGGGTCAGGCCGCGCCGCTCGGAGGCCCAGTGTGCTTCGACCAAGGACCACGACGGGAACGTCGACGCCCCTGCGTAGCGGATCTTTCCCTGCTGGACCAAGGTGTCGAGGGCCGCGAGGGTCTCCTCGATGTCGGTTTTTGGGTCCGGGCGGTGGACCTGGTAGAGGTCGATGTGGTCGGTCTGGAGACGACGAAGCGAATTCTCGACCTCTTTCATAATCCAGAGGCGGGAGTTGCCTTGGTCGTTGATATTCGGGCCCATGCCCCCGTGGAACTTGGTGGCGAGGACGACATCGTCTCGCTTGCCCTTGAGTGCCTTACCGACGATCTGCTCGGATTCACCGGCCGAATAGACGTCGGCGGTGTCGATGAAGTTGATGCCTCCGTCGAGGGCGGCGTGGATGATCCGGATCGACTCGTCGTGGTCGGGGTTGCCCCACTCGCCGAACATCATGGCGCCGAGACAGTGCGTCGAGACCTTCACTCCGGTCGTGCCCAACCTGCGGAATTCCATGACACCTCCCGATCGGGGGGAAGATACTGAGCCACGGGCGCTCACCCGCTGTTGTTCGCTCGTTGTTCGAAGGTTAGCCCCTGCCTAGGTGGGGAATGTCAGGGACACAAAGCAAGGGGGGCACCAGATAGGCATCCGCGGCAGGTCGTTGATCGCATCGGTTGTGGCGCTCTGTGTGTCGGGAGTTCTGGCGCTGCCGGCTCACGCCACGTTCCCGTATCCGGGGCCTGGCTCGAACGACCCCTACGACTACCAGGACTACGCGAAGACCGACACACTGCCGGCGGACATGGACGGCGGCGAACGATGGAAATACAGCTCCAAGACAGCCTGCCAGCTGTACGGACCCGACATCCCGAGTCAGACGCCGCCCGAGGGCCAGAAGTCGCTGAACTGCGATCCAGTGGTGGAGCAGAACCCGCTCGAGCTCCGAGGCGTGACGGGGGCCTCTCTCGATGAGGCGTGGAAGATGACGACGGGTCGACCCGATGTGATCATCGCGGTGCACGACTCTGGGATCGAATGGGACAACCCTGGGGCGATGGTCAACCTGGTTACCAAGACCTGGTTGAACAGGGGTGAGCTCCCCCTTCCTCAGAGCGAGACCTTCTCTAGCGACCCCCGCGCCTACGACGTGAACAGCGATGGTGTGTTCAACATCGTGGACTACTGCACATCGTGGATGACGGGTGGCGGTTGCCAGGACGCGCGAGTCACCGACCTCAATCACACCGGTCTGATCGATCCTGAAGATCTGATCTTCCGCTTCTCCGATGGCATCGATCAAGACAACAACGGCTATCGCGACGACTTCGTCGGATGGGATGCCTACGAGGACGACAACGACCCATTCGACGAGGTGGGTTACGGCCACGGGACGGGTGAGGCGAGCGATTCGACCGCCGAGGCCCAGAACGGCCAAGGGGGAGTGGGGTCGTGTCCCAACTGCATGGTCATGCACATGCGGGTAGGCGACTCTTTCATCGCGGACACCAACAACTTCGCCGAGGGCGAGGTCTACGCGGTCGACAACGGTGCCACCGTGATCCAGTCAGCGCTGGGAACCCTCAACAACTCCCGCTTCGCACAGGAAGCGATCGATTACGCATGGCGTCGAGGCGTCGCGTTCGTCGCATCGGCCGCAGACGAGCAGGCGGGACACCACAACCAACCGTCGGTGCTCGAGCACGCGATAACGATGAATTCCCTTGGTGAGCCCGAGAACGAGGACAGCGGCGCAACGCGGCCTGCGTCGTACCTGGAGTTCCGCGGCTGCACGAACTATGGGGCCTACATCACCGCGTCCGTGCCATCGAACTCATGTTCCTCCGAAGCGGTCGGCCGGTCCGCGGGGATGACGGCCCTTCTTTATGCAGCCGCCCGGAACAATCTCGCACTCGCCGCGAACGATCCCGCCTGCGACCTCCCGGTGACGCCGCTGACCCCCGCCTACTGCTCCTTCAAGGACTACGGTGACCTCGACGACATCGACCTGGCTCAAGGAGACGTACGGCACGGTTGGGGTCTGTCTGCAGAAGAGGTGGACCAGTTGATCGCCACGACGGCCGACGACATCGACTTCAAGCCGCCCACTTACACCGCAAAGAGTTTCCCTCCGGAGTCCGAGCGGTTCCCAGCAACAGACGGCTGGGACCCCTTCTTCGGGTACGGCCGGATCAATGCCCGTCGGATGGTCGCCGCCGTGGTGAACAACAAGGTTCCCCCCGAGGCCGATATCTCGTCGCCCAAGTGGTTCGACATCCACGACCCGTCCAGCGCTATCCAAGTGGATGGTTACGTAGCGTCCAGGCGGACGCCGAAGTGCACGTTCGACGTGCAATGGGCGGTGTGGAATTGGCGGGACGCGAACCTCCCCGCGGACTTCAAGTCGACGGACAGGATCCTCACCAACGGAGGGAACTGCTCCGCACCGATCCGAGGCCGGCTCGCCACCATCGACTCCGCCGCAGTGAAGGCGGAACTGGACACGTTCAACATCCCCGCCTACGGCGGTCCGGACGGACCGGCAGTCGATCCCGCCACAGGGCGCGGAGACCAACAGAACCGCCAGATCCCCGACAAGTGGGGAGTCATCCTTCGGGTAGTGGTAACGGCGCGCGACGCGTCGGGTGCGGCGATACAGACCACCTACTCCGGCGATAAGGCGGATGGTGACCCGCGGACCGACACCGGTGCCGGCCCCCTTGTTGGGCTAGGCACGAAGGAGATCTATCTCCGCCACGACCCGATGCTCTTCGCCGGCTTTCCGATCGATCTGCACGGAGATGGGGCGGCGAGCCCTCGTTTCGCAGATATCGACGACGACGGCACCGACGAGATGATCGTCGCGACTTCCAACGGTGAGATCCACGCGTACGAGCATGATCTGGACGCGTCCGGAAGCCCGAAAGAGGTTCCGGGATGGCCCGTTAGGACGGCGGATTACGACCTTCACTATTCGGCTCCCGGGTACAACTCGGGGGAGATAACGACCCCCGTCCACGCCGCGGTCCTTCGAAGCCCGGTCGTTGCCGACCTCGACCGGGACGGTGACCTCGAGGTCGCGGCGGGTGACTTCCAGGGCAACCTTTCGATCTGGGACCGAAGCGGCAGGCTCATCTCGCGGGTGCGTTCCAACCCCATGTTCTCGACCCCGCAACGCCCCGATCGAGAACAACCGCAAGGGGAGGCGTTCTACGACGAACATCCCGCTCTGGTTCCCTCCGGGCTCCCGAACGACCCCGATCTCGTCCCGGACCTGGTCAACCGTCACGACAAGCTGAACCGCCTGATCTGGTGGTTCATGGCACCGCCGAGCGCGGGCAACATCGATGGCGATGACGCGCTGGAGATCCTGATCGGGGCCGCGGACCGACACCTTTACGCGTTCAACCTCAACGGAACCCCGGTACCGGGATGGCCGGTGCTGCTGCGCGACCCAGCCAAGACGGCCCACGTCGACCCTCTCACGCATGAGGTCGAGAACAAGCCCGGCGCGGGGGACCTCTACGGCACGAAGATCGTCACCGCCCCTGCGCTAGGAGACACGAACAACGATGGCGTGCTCGAGGTGTTCGCTGCAGTCAACGAGGAGTACCCGGCAGCGACCGAGGATTCCCCCGAGACCGATGAGGTGGAAGAGCCCATCAATACCGACGACCCCGTGTTCCAAGGGTTGTGCGACGACCCACCGGACGTCCCCGTGCAGCCCGATCCCGAGGACCCCACCGGCGGGACGACCGATGCCGACCCCCTCGTCTCGTGCGCTCACCAACGGGTCTATGCGATCTTCGTCAAAGGCTCACTCGCAGGAGCAGGACCCGGGAATCCCGCGAATGGCCACCCCAACGCCAACGCGTTCCTGGACGGCTGGCCCGTTCGGCTCGCGGACGCTAAAGCCGAGTTGCTGCCCGTCGTCGGTTCCGGACCGGATGGGTCGCCCATCATCGGCAATGTGAACGACACCGCTGCTCTAGAGATTGGGATCTTCTCCACCGCCGGGCCCGGCTACATCCTGAAGCGCAATGGCAAGTCCATCTATGGCCAGACAGCCGATGGACGCGACCGAACCTTGTTGATCAACGCCGTAGGTCCGAATACCAACTCTGAAGACTCTCCTAGCATCCCTGCGGTGGGCGGAGCGATCTTCTCCGACCTCGGTCCCGGGAAGCTTTCTTTCGTTGCTCCCGCCGCGGGCCTGGGCAAGCTCCTCGATGTTGTTCTTCCTGAGGATCAGCTGACGTCTGACAACCACCTGTCGATCTGGGAGCTGACTCAAGCTA
>JAXDJQ010000209.1:0-4206 GCA_034667565.1 Actinomycetota bacterium | reverse complement strand
TGTCCCGATCGGTGACCGTGATGCGTCCGGTCCGCTCCAACTGTGACAGGAACACGGGCAACACCGAGCCGGTCGAACCGAGGACGTTGCCGTAACGAACTACCTTCACCAGGGGCGCTACCCATCGCAGCGCGTGAGACTGCACGACCCTCTCCTGAAGAGCCTTCGAGATGCCCATCGTGTTGATCGGCTGCACTGCCTTGTCGGTGCTGATCGTCAGAACCTCTCGAACGCCTCTCTCGGCAGCGGCATCGAGGATGTTCTGCATCCCGAGCACGTTCGTGCGGATCGCTTCCAACGCGTTGAGCTCACACGCCGGCACCTGTTTGAGAGCCGCGGCGTTGATGATGAGATCCGCCGATGACGCGACCCTGAACAAGGAATCCCGATCGCGGACATCACCCAGGACGTACTCCACCGACTCGACCTTGGCCTCGAGGGTCGAAAGCATCAATTTCAAGCGTCGCTGTCGTTCCTCGTCGCGGCTGAAGAAAAGGAGTCGCTTGATGCCGCTGGAGGTCACCAACGCTCGGGAGATATGACGTCCAAAGGATCCGGTCGCTCCGGTGAGGACCACGGTCTGTCCTTCGAGAACCTTGAAGTCGTCTCCGGTGGAGACCGAAGCTGGTGCCGTCATTGTTTCTCCTAACCCATTCAAGCGGAAGCCTCGGGATCACTCGCAAGACGGATATCTGCGACCAATACATCGTGATCGGACACGTTCGTTCGTACCGTGAACGACCGAAGGACGATTATGCCCTCCGATACCAAGATGTGGTCTACGTGGGACGTCGGGCGCAGACTTCGCAGCAAAGGTCGCTTCGGTGGCACGGAGATCAACCCACGGGCAAGGATGGGTTCCAGGTGGCGCGCGGATTGGTTGAGGTCGCCTAGCAGGACAGACGGCATGCTGATATCGCCGACGAGCGATGCCACCGCTTCGGTCTGCACCCGGCGGGCCTCTGCGGAACGCGATAGATGAGTCGCGACGACGCCTATCCCTTTCCACCGGGCGACGATCGCAACCCTGGGTTCCTCGTTGGCCACTCGCGGGAGGGGCACTGTATGTGCTTCGAAGTCTTCATGCGCGGCCAGTGCTATCCCGTAGCCGAAGGAGCCATCCGAGATCGTCGGAGCGAAGCGGACATTCATCCCCAGCATCTCGCCGAGCAACGCGACCTGGTCGATATCTCCAGATCGGGCCGATCCTTGATCTACCTCTTGCAAGGCGAGCAGGTTTGGGGCGAGGTCGGCGATGACGCGCGCTACACGATCCAAGGCAACGACATGATCCATGCCCTCGCCGTGATGGATGTTGAACGTCGCTATCCTCATAGGTCCCATCGGGGTCAGCTTAGGGAATGCCATGTGCGAGCATCTCCCTCATGAGCACCGAGGCCCCCGACGTCGGTCAACCACAACAGGACGATGAGCTCTACTGCTACGGCCATCCAAAGACACCAACCAGGCTTCGTTGTTCCCGTTGTGAGAGACCGATCTGCGGTCGCTGTGCGATCCCCGCATCCGTTGGACAGCACTGCCCCGAGTGTGTCGCCGAAGCCCGAAGAACCGCTCCCAAGGTGCGGTCTGCGCTCCAAGCGCAAGCGCCCGCGGTCCTCGCGATCATCGTCATCAATGTCTTGGTCTTTGCCGCGCAGATACTCAGTCCCTCCGTAACCCAACGCTACGCTTCGTTCCCTCCACTGATCGCGCTGGGCGAGGTCTGGCGCTTGTTCACCCCCATGTTCCTGCACTCGACCCAGTTCCTGTTCCACATCGTCATGAACATGTACGTGCTGTACATCTATGGACCTCTTGTCGAGCAAGCCTTCGGCACGAAGCGGTTCGTGCCGATGTATCTGATCTGCGGATTCACCGGTTCGGTAGCGTCGTACAACCTGGGGGATTGTCGAGCTCTTGGGGTCGGGGCATCCGGGGCGATCTTTGGGATCGCTGGGGTGTTGTTGGTGTACCTCTACCGACGACGCACCACTTCGTTCACGAACAGCGCCTACAAGAACATCCTGTTCTTCGTCGGACTGAACCTGATGATCGGCTTCGTGTTCGCCGGCATCGACAACTGGGCCCACATCGGAGGTCTGGCCGGAGGAATCGCCCTTGGAGCCGGCATCGACAACCCCGCCAAACCGGTACCACTAGCGAGACAAGCCGGCGTGATGGTTCTGGTTGTCGGTGTTGCGGTTGCGGCCGCCGCTTACCGCACGGTGACGTTCTCCTGTTAGTCGGCGATCTCCACGACGCCTTGCTTGATCACTGCCTGACCGTCGGCGTTATATGTCTCGAAGCCGTAGCTGGTCACTCCGGCGCCCGCCGTCTCTTTCCAGAGCTTCGTCGTCAGTTCCTGACCGGGTAGGACCGGTTTCGACAACCGCACACCGATGCGCTTTATGCGTGCGGGATCACCGCCTGCAAGACCATTCACCGCGGCTTTCGCCGCGATAGCCATCGTGCACATCCCATGCAGGATGATCCCCGGGAGGCCCGCCATCTGAGCGGTATTGGGGTCCGTGTGGATGGGATTGTGATCGCCTGAGGCCTCCGCGTATCTGAGGGTCTGGTCTTCATCAACCTTCGTGGCTTCCTCGTAGACGATCTCGCGGGGGCCTTCCTCCTGCGAGGCAGAGGATGAGCGAGCCCCAGAACCAGAACCGCGGATGAACATCGTGCCGCGCACCTCTGCAACTAACTCACCGCTGGGGTCGGTGAGATTCGCCTTGGCGGTGAAGGTCTCTCCCGTGTCTTTCTTGTCCACCGATTCCAGCACGGGGGTGACCGTTAGAACGTCACCAGCTTTGATCGGCCGGTAAATGACGTGCTCCTCTGCTCCGTGGACGAGACGCAGAAGGTCGGCATGGAGTTCGGGGTCCATCGCCGCATTCATGAATGCGCCGAACGCCGCAACCACAGGGAAAACGGGCGGCGCCACGGTGTCTTCCGCGCCGGAGAGGTAATGCTCGTTCGTGTCGTTGGTCGCTCGGGCATATCTCTCGATGTGATCCGCGGTCACCTCGAAAGTCGAGGTTTCGTACTCCTTGCCGACCAGCTCTGCATTGAGTGACACGAGACGCCTCCTAGCTAGAGAACGATGTCCGCTTCACCGATGATCGCGGTCTGCTCCTCATCGAGGCCCAGGCCCTCGGGTCCTTTGCCCCTGCGACGCGCTTCGATCGTGACCTTCACCACTCCGTCTTCGATGCTTACTACCTTGCCCGTGCAAACGAGCTCGTCATCGGGCCACACCCGATCCGTGAACCGAACCTTGTAGCGCTTCAGGTTCTGGGGACCTCCGAACCAGTCCGATACCGCATGGGCCAGATAACCGGCGTTCAGCATGCCCATGGCAAAGACCGTTGGGGCCCCGGAAGCTTTGGCGTACTCCTCGTCCTGGTGGATGGGGTTGTCATCTCCTGACGCGTTCGCGTACGCGACGAAATCTTCCCGCTTCAGGGGACCGAACACCACCTCACCAAGATCCATCCCTGGGGTGATCGCGTCGAGCGTGATCTCGCTTGGTGCGGTCATGAATTTGCATCCTTCGAGGTCTCTATCAAGGTGTAGTTCGCAGTCAGAACCAGTGCCCCCTCCGCATCCGTGAAGCGCGACTCGTAAGTCACGAAGCGCATGCTGCCGCCCCGCTTTCCCTCTTTCGTGAAGTCCTTAGCTATTCGCATGGTTCCCTTCAGGGTCTCACCGGCGATCGGTAAGCGTTCATAGATGAACTCTTGCTCGCCATGAAGCACCCGCGCGTAGTCAAGGTTGGCACCAAGGCGACGCTCCCGCTCGTCTCTCGGCACGGGGAAGATCTGGGTAACCGTGAAGGTCGGTGGTGCGAGGGGGCCGGGGAATCCGTGCTCCATCGCCGCGTCGCGATCGAAATAGACCGGGTTGTCTTCCCCAACTGCCCGAGCGAAGTCTGCAACGCGTTCGGGCGTTACGGGAAGATCGAACGTCAGCTCGGTCTCGGCCATCAGCCCTGGCCCGAGGCCTTGCCCAGCATCGCCATCATCCCGACGGGGGCCACCCCCTGCGGGAAGGTCTTCTTGAGCTCTGCCAGGAGAGCGTCTGGGTCCCACAAGCCGTCCTGCGTGACTGAAGGTCCGACGTCCCAGGGTTTCAGAACGTTGATCGTCGGCCCGTAGATGAAGAAGCACTGACCGGTGATGTCTTGTGCATCCTCGGAGCAGA
>JAXDJQ010000208.1:0-3421 GCA_034667565.1 Actinomycetota bacterium | reverse complement strand
GATCCTGATCGCTCACATCATGTTCTCGATCTCGTATGTGGTCGTGACCGTGAAAGCCCGCACCTCGGGCTTCAACTCGGAGTTCGAAGATGCGGCCAAAGACCTCGGAGCCACGCCCTGGGTCACGTTCTGGACGCTGACCTTCCCGCTGATATTCCCGGGCATCCTCGCAGCAGGGCTATTGGCATTCGTATTGTCCATCGACGACTACGTGATCACCACCTTCAACGCCGGTTCCACGATCACGCTGCCCCTCTGGATCTACGGCGTATCCCGCTTCGGGGTGCCCGCGCAGGTGAACGTCATCGGAACGCTGATCTTCATGTTGGGGGTCGCCTATGTGGTGGTCAGTCTGCTGCGCTCACGCCGGGCCGAGGGCGCTGCTATCCCCGTCCTGTTGGACAAGGGCTAAACAATTAGCTGGTGACGGCCTCGCAGTAGGCAGTGAAGACTTCGACGAACCGATCGATGTCGGCCTCGGAGTGTTGGACCGAGATCGTCCATTGTTCTTCCTTACCCGGAGTTTGGAACACGCCGCGATTGATCAGCCAATACCACGATGCATCGAAAAGGGAATCGTCGATCTCGGCAAAGTCGCGGTACCGCTCAACCGGTTTCGCCCGGAAGGTGATCGAGCCCTTGCAGCCTAGGTCGGTGGTTACGCCGGGGATCCCGGCAGCCGTGAGCGCGGTCTTACATCCTGTGGCCAGCCGTGTTCCCAGTTGCGCCAGATGCTCGTAAGCATCCGGCGTCAGCACCTCGGTGAGGGTCGCGAGCGCCGCCGCCATGGACAACGGGTTGCCGTTGAAGGTCCCGAGCGCAGCAACTCCATTCTCGATCTCGTCCATGATCGAGGCCTTGCCGGCGAACACACCGATGGGCGTACCGCCACCGATCGACTTGGCGAGGCACAAGAGATCCGGCTGAACGCCGAAGAGCTCGGTGGCTCCACCTGCTGAGACGGTCACTCCCGTCTTGACCTCGTCGAAGATGAGAACAACGGAGTGCTCATCGCAGAGCTGACGGACCGCCTCGAGGTAACCGGGTACCGGCATCACGATGCCGATGTTCATCATGATCGGCTCCATGATCAGGGCGCCGATACGGCCTCGGTTCTCCTCCAGAGTCTGGCGCAACGCGTCGATATCGTTGAACGAGACGACCATCGTCGAGTCGGCGGTCTCCGGAGGGATGCCGCGAGAGAACGGGACCGTCCAGGGACGTTCGTCGGCTCCGGCTGAATCCATCGAGGGAACGATCGAGTACATGACCGAGTCGTGATGGCCGTGATAGCTGCCCTCGATCTTCAGCAAGACGTCGCGACCCGATGCAGCGCGGGCAAGTCGCACCGCATCCATCGTCGCCTCGGTTCCGGAGTTCGTGAAGCGGACCTTCTCGACGCCGAAGCGGCGCTTGATCTCTTCGGCGAGGAGAACAGCGTCTTCCGTCGTCGCTGCGAAGTGCGTGCCGTTGGCGGCCGCCTTCTCGATCGCGGTCCTGACCTTCGGGTGTGCGTGACCGACTGCCATCGAGCCGAAACCGTTGTGGTAGTCGACGTATTCGTTGCCATCGATGTCGAAGACCTTGCTCCCCGCTCCCTTTGCGAGATAGATCGGATAAGGGTCACCAGCTTGGAAGGAGGAGGTGACACCGAACGGCATCGATCGCTCGGCTCGCTCGTAAAGCGCCGCGCACTTGGGTGTCCGGGTGCGGAAGGTGTCGATCTCTTGGGTCAGGAGTTGCTCGACGCGCTGGTGCTCTGCTGTCTTGGCCATGTGTACAGCCTAGATGCCATGCGAAGCTAGCCACGATGCCCGCCGACTACCGCAGCCTCAGCTTGTGGATGGATCAAGTTGGACCTATCGAACCCCGGCCCCCGCTGCCCGGCGATATCACCGCGGACGTAGCGATCGTCGGGGCTGGTTACACGGGTCTCTGGACCGCGTACTACCTGCTCAAGGCGCAACCAGACCTCCAGGTCGTGATCCTGGAGCGAGAAACCGCCGGATTCGGGGCGTCGGGTCGAAATGGGGGTTGGTGCTCGGCCCTCTTCGCGGCCCCCCTTGCCAAGATCTCGAAGCGCTACGGCCGGGAGCGAGCCATCGCGCTGCAGCGAGAGATGTTCGACACCGTGGACGAGGTCGGTCGGACACTCGACGAGGAAGGCATCGACGCGCACTTCCACCGGAGTGGGACCTTGACGCTAGTGACGTCGCCGTCACAATTCGATCGAGTCAAGGTGGAGCTCGATGAGGATCGCTCATGGGGATTCGACGAGGGCGACTTCCGGTGGTTGGCGCAGGACGAGCTGGAGCAGCGCATCCGCGTGCCTGGAGCCCTAGGCGCACGCTTCACCCCGCATTGCGCGCGGTTGCATCCGGGCCTCCTTGTTCGGGGTCTGGCGGAGGCCGTCGAGCGTTTGGGTGCCACGATCTATGAGCGCACGACGGTGACTGCCATCGGTGACCGTCAGGTACATACGCCACTTGGGGCCGTCAAGGCCGACGTCATCGTGCGGGCCACGGAGGGCTATACCGCCCAGCTTCCGGGGATGAAGCGGAAGCTGCTTCCGCTTTATTCGTTGATGGTTGCAACCGAACCACTGCCCGAAGACGCATGGGAGCAGATCGGGTGGACCGGATACGAGACTCTGCATGACGGCCGGCACCTACTCATCTATGCACAGCGCACCGCCGACGGTCGGATCGCGATCGGGGGCCGGGGCGCGCCGTATCACTACGGCTCGCGCATCGAGGATGCGTTCGACCACGACCCGGCCGTCTTCACTTTGCTCCGGCAACAGATCGTGGAGCTGTTCCCGGCCGCGCGCGACGCGAAGATCACGCACGAATGGGGGGGTTGTCTTGGAGTACCGCGCGACTGGTTCAGCTCGGTTGGTTATGACCGTGCGAGTGGACGAGCATGGGCGGGCGGATATGTGGGGGACGGCGTTTCCACCACGAACCTTGCCGGCCGGACCTTGCGGGATCTCATCTTGGGGGTGTCAAGCGAGCTGATCAAACTCCCGTGGGTCGATCACCGGTGGCGAAACTGGGAACCCGAGCCGTTCCGGTGGCTGGGTGTGAATGCAGGTCTCAAGGCCATGGCGCAGGCCGACCGGGTCGAGGAACGAACCGGCCGTCCAACCAGACGAGGCGAGCTCATCAAGAAGCTCATCGGTATGTGAACCTTCAGCTTGCTAGGCGCTTAGAGACAGGCCGTGCTCTGCAGCTTTCCGCGCGAGGCGGAGGGCCGCGAGGCGAAGCTCGAGCTCGTCGACGACTACCTCGGCCAGTTCCTTCAGGGTCAGGAGCTCATCATCGGTGAGGTCTCGGGGCTTGCTGTCGATGATATTCAACGTTCCGAGGTTGTAGCCATCGGCGGTGGTTAGGGGAGCGCCAGCATAGAAACGTAAGCCGAG
>JAXDJQ010000207.1:0-5217 GCA_034667565.1 Actinomycetota bacterium | reverse complement strand
GAAGACGGGAGCGCGGACGGGACGGTCGCCGAAGGATCGCTTCGTTGTCGATCACGGCAAGGCTCACGATCTCGTCGATTGGGGCCCGGTCAATCTGCCCGTTCAACCTGAGGTCTTCGACTCGTTATTCGACAAGGTTCGTAGCCATCTTTCGGCCAAGGAACTGTTCGTCATCGACGGCGTCGTTGGCGCGGATCCAGCTCACGAGCTGAAGGTTCGGGTCGTCGCCGAGCTCGCGTGGCACGCGTTATTCGTCAAGCAACTCTTTCGTCGGCCGACCGAGTCCGCGCTGGCCGGTTTCGAGCCGGATTTCTTGATAGTCGCGGCCCCCACGTTCGAAGCTGACCCCGCCGAGGATGGAACGAACTCCGAGGCGTTCGTCGGCCTCGATCTCGATCGCAAGCAGGTCCTGATCTGCGGCACGCACTACGCAGGTGAGATGAAGAAGTCGATGTTCTCTGCCGGTAACTACCTCTTCCCACAGGAGGGGGTCTTGCCGATGCATTGCTCGGCGAACGTCGGCGAGAAGGACGACGTCGCCCTGTTCTTCGGTCTTTCCGGCACCGGTAAGACGACGCTGTCGGCAGATCCGAAACGTCGTTTGATCGGCGATGACGAGCATGGCTGGTCCGAGAACGGGATCTTCAACTTCGAGGGTGGGTGCTACGCCAAGTGCATCAACCTGTCCCACAAGAACGAGCCCCAGATCTGGGATGCCATCAAGGCCGGCTCGGTGGTCGAGAACGTCGTCGTCGACCAACACGGTCAGGTTGACTATGCAGACGATTCCCTCACCCAGAACACCCGAGCGGCTTACCCTCTCGAGTACATCCCGGGATACATCGAGAGCGGTCGTGCGGGTCATGCCGAAACGATCGTGTTCCTCACCGCGGATGCTTTCGGCGTCCTTCCGCCGATCTCGCGCCTCGACGCGGATTCGGCGATGTATCACTTCCTCTCTGGATTCACCGCGAAACTGGCAGGCACGGAGGCCGGGTTGGGGGCCGAGCCTGAGGCAACGTTCTCGACGTGTTTCGGTGCGCCATTCCTCCCTCTCCCGGCGGGCAGGTACGCCGAGATGCTCGGAAAGAAGATCGCGGAGCACGGCGCCCGCGCGTTCCTGGTGAACACCGGGTGGACCGGAGGCCCTCATGGGATCGGTCAGCGCATGTCGCTCCCATACACACGCGCCATGATCAACGCCGTGACGAGTGGGCAGCTCGATGCGGTGGAGACGCGGCAGCATCCGATCTTCAACCTGTCGGTTCCCGTTTCCTGTCCCGGCGTCCCTAATGAGGTACTGGACCCCCAGGCAACGTGGGCCGACAAGGATGCCTACGAGTTGCAGGCGCGAGAGCTCGCGAGGATGTTCGCCGCAAACTTCGAGCATTTCAAAGACCTGGTTCCAGCTGAGGTCACCAAAGCAGGTCCCTCCGCCGACTAGCGCGGTCCGTCCGATAGGTACCTCAGAGAACGACCTCACCTCTCGATTCGCTTCCTTGTTCGGGTCGCCACCCGATGGCGAGGTTTGGGCCGGTGACGACGCGGCCCTCATCGCCACCTCGAACCGGACGCTCGTCACCGTTGACACGATGACCGAGCATGTCGACTTCGAGCTTGACTGGGCTCGACCCGAAGACGTCGGTTACAAGCTGGTCGCGATCAACGTGTCCGACATCGCCGCGATGGGCGGCACACCGACGCGAGCGGTCGCAACCATCCAGCTAGGCGAGGATCCCGACCCCGAGTTGGTCATGGGGATAGCGCGGGGGATCGAGAGCGCTGCCAGGCAGTGGGACATCGCCGTTGTCGGGGGCGATATCGGTAGCGGTACGGACGTCGTTCTAACGATGACCGTGCTAGGCGACCCTCCGGAGGCCCCCGTTCTGCGGGCGGGCGCCGGGGTGAGCGATCTCATCTGCGTCACTGGTTCGCTCGGCGGCGCGCATGCGGGCCTGGTGCTACTTCAGCTCGGCGCGGTGTCGCACGACAGCGTTCGCGCCGAGATCGCTCAACCATCGGGCGCGGATGGACCCGCGGTCCTAGCAGCTCTGCAGCTGCGGCCACAGGCGCGGGTGGAGGAAGGGCGCGCTCTTGTCGGGCTGGCAACTTCGATGATCGATATCTCGGATGGCTTCGCTGTCGACCTGGAGCGCTTGTGCACTGCGTCGGGTGTCGGCTGCGAGGTCACGACCTCGATGCTGCCGGTGCATCCCGATATCCATCATGCAGCGACCCGCGTAGATGACTTCCCCAGCCCTCTTGAATGTGCGCTGCTCGGGGGCGAGGACTTCGAGTTGTTGTTCACGGTGACCGACGACAACGTCGGCAAGATGCATGCAGCTCTCGACGACATCGGATGTTCAATTAGCGTCGTCGGGACCGTGACCTCAGGTTCCAGCACGATCGACGGCAAGCCCCTCGAAGACTGGAGTAGGAGCGGATGGGATCACCTGCGCACCCCGTAGAAGGTCTCCCGATCGCGCTGACCATCGCAGGTTCCGACTCGGGCGGAGGAGCCGGGATCCAGGCCGACCTGAAGGTCTTCTTCGCTCTGGGTTGTCACGGGACCAGTGCGGTCACGGCTCTCACGGCCCAGAACACCGTCGGGGTCTCGGGGGTGCATGTAGTGCCACCCGATTTCGTCGTCGAGCAGATCGACGCAGTCGTTTCCGATCTAGGCGTTGATGCCGCAAAGACGGGGATGTTGGCAACCGCGGAGATCGTCCGAGACGTGGCGGAAGCCGTCCGGGCGCACAACATCAGCAACATCGTTGTAGATCCGGTCTCGATCAGCAAGCACGGCGATCGCCTCATGGCGGAGGAAGCGCTTGATGCCTACAGGAGCGATCTCTTCCCTTTGGCGAGTGTCATCACGCCGAACCTCCACGAAGCAGCTGCGTTCCTCGGTCGTGAGGTGAAGACCTTGGATGAGGCGGAGGCTGCCGCCCATGACCTAGCCGCGCTCGGTCCCCGCGCCGTTCTAGTGAAGGGTGGTCATCTCGAGGATCGGCCGGACGATTCGATCGATGTCTTGTTCGTCGACGGCGATGTGGTGCACATCTCGGGTCCCCGCTTCGACACAGAAGACACCCATGGCACCGGCTGTGCACTGTCGGCCGCGATCGCAGCGCGTTTAGCCCACGGGGATGATCTGCAAGCAGCGGTTCGTTACGCGAAGGACTTCGTGGCGGGTGCGATCGAGCATGGCCTGCGTGTCGGAAAGCGGTACGGCCCGGTGAACCCGGGCTGGAAGCAGAACTACCGGGACTAACGTCCTACGCGGCGCTTGGCGATAAAGCCGATAACCAGGAGCCCCGCAAGAGCGACCGCTCCGATGGCGAGCTTCTTTCCGACCTCACTCGCTTCGATCCTGGCGCGATCGACGAGCTCGTCGACCTTGCGCGCAAGGTCCTCTCGGGTCTGCTCGATCTCTGCAACGGTTTCTGCTGTGTTAGCGCCCATGTCTGATCCTCTCTAGAGGCCGCAGCCTACCGGCGTCCCAGCGACTTCAACGTTTCGACGTCTTCCTTGACGCTGAGCTTCGTCAGTTCGGTCGAGATAGGGGTCGAGAGCTTCTTCTTGGCGAACAGGGCACCGAGAACGCCGATCGTGATCAGAACGGCAGCGGTGGCGAAGTCGGATGCCCACGCGGGAAGGAATTCATTGAAGCCGTCGCGGACCGCCATCAGTACGAAGATCAGTGCGAAGAATCCAAGGACGGCAACGATCATGATGATCGCGACGCCCTTCACCTTGGCGGAGATCGACTCCCCGAGCTCCTGTTTGGCAAGCGCGATCTCTTGGCGGATCAGGCTCGAGAGGTCCTCGGTGACCTCTTTCATCAAGGTCCCCGCGCTCTTCGAGTCCGCACCGTGACCATTGCTCTTGAACAGATCGTCGGCTGTCGGTCGGTCGGCCATGTTTCCTCCTAGGTTGTGGTTAAAGATTGACGAGAAATGCGTCTTTCTGCAAGCACGGCATTCAGCTCGGCAGAGAGAAGGATTATCTGTGCGATCAGGTGCGAGGCGATAAGTAGAGCGGCCGTGGTCGCGAAAGCACCGAAGGCCTGATTGCGCGCGGACTCGCCATGGGCTAGATAAGCCGTGCCGGCCACCTTGAGGACCTCGAATGCGACCGCGGCGATAAGCGCTCCCGGCAGGACGTCCTTCCATGAAGGCTCCTCTCCGGGCAGGAATTTGAACGCGGTAGCGAACAAACCAGCGTTGAGGGCCAAGCCGCCGGTGACCGTGAACAAGACGGCGATCGGGCCGGGCGCGAACCCAGTTACGACGCTCAATCCGAGCGAAGCAACTGCGCCCAGGCCGAGGATCGCCAGCCACTTGAGAGATCTGAGGCGCTTGTTGATGAAGTTCGGTTCCTGCGCGATATGCATGATCTTGTTCAGGGTATGTTCCAAGGCAACGATCACGCACGAACCTGTGTATAGAGCGAGAAGGGTTCCCGTGACGGCGAGCCCGTTTCGGTTCTGCTCGATGATCTTCAAGCCATCAGGGTTCATCACATCTTTCAGTATCGGAACGGTCTTCAGCCCACTGTCAACCAACTGCTCCTTCAGGGACTCGTTCCCAAGCGTGATGTAACCCAGGATGGCTCCCGCAGCGATGATCAGCGGAAAGATAGAGAAGAACGTGAAGTAGGTGAGGGCCGCGGTGTAGGAGCCCCCGTCGTCCTCTCCGAATCGCTTGAACGTGCGGAACGCGATATCGACCCCCGCCCACCGGGCGCGGGCCTTTTCCAGTTGCAGCTTCGCGAGCGCGGGAAGGCGCTTGAGGCGGTCCATGAGGGGGTCGTTACCCGACCTTTGCGGTCAGCTAACCAAGCTGAAGGGCTAGACGGCCTTGACGACCTTGTTGGCCTTGAGGCACTTCGTGCACACGGCCACCTTCTTGGGAGCTCCATTGACCATGACGCGCATCTTCTGCACGTTCGCGTTCCAGCGACGACGGGTGCGCCGGTGGCTGTGCGAGATGTTGTTCCCGAACTCGGGAGTCTTGCCGCAGATGTCACATACAGATGCCATAAGGCGAGCAGGGTACCAAATGCTTGGTGTAGTCCCACCCGGACACTAGGGTCGAGGGCGTGGCTGAAGTAGTCGAAGCACCTCCTCGCGGGCTGGAGCTCTTTGCCGCGCCCCGGCGGCAAAAGGCTCTGACTGCGACCGGCGCCAAGGCCACGGCCTTCGAGAAGCTCGGT
>JAXDJQ010000206.1:0-3281 GCA_034667565.1 Actinomycetota bacterium | reverse complement strand
ATGGCCGTAGCCTCGACGTAGCGGTTGAGCATCACGTCGTCGGTGGCATCTACTCGGACCTCATCGACTACCGAGGATGCGTCTCTCGAGATCGTGAGTTTGAGGTCGACGTGATCGACCTCTCCCTCGGCTACCGTCGTCCCGGTCAACTCCCAGGTCGCTCCATTGAACTCTCCGGTGGCGATGACGGGGTACTGGCCCTCCACTGATGTGAATCCATACGGTCCGTCGGTGGTGACCGCCGGCCGAAGGATCTCTTCCGTCCCGCGTTGCGTGGGTTCAAGGAAGGCTTGGACGGCTACCACGGCGACGCCGACGACGGCGACCAGAAACAGGGTCGCGAAACCAACGTTCGTGACGCGACGAACCTTCGTGCGGCGCAGGGTCTCGTGCATCTGCGGCTGTGTCGTGACATCTCGTGCCCGGCTCTGCAACATGTCTCTCAGGTCCACCTCGAACTCGTTCAAGCTTCACCTCGCATCTGGGCGCGGAGCTCCTTGAGGCCCCGCGTCAACAACGACTTCACGGCCGATTCCGAGCTGCCAAGTGCGTCGGCGATCTGGCGTTCGGAGAGATCCTCGTAATAGCGGAGTACGAGCGCTGCCCGCTGCCGCGCGGGCAGGAGCCGCATCGCGCGCCACATCTCATCCTGTCCTTCGATATCCGGTCCAGCCGTGACGGCGTCGCTCCCCTTCTGGCGAGCCAGATAGGCGCGTTGCGTCTTCAGTCGACGGAGATGTCCCCTGCTCATGTTGATCACGGTCGTGCGTAGATAAGCTGGGAAGGCGGCGGGGTCCCTGAGACCGTGGAACCGGCCGGCTACTTTGACGAACGCATCTTGCGCGATGTCTTTCGCCTGCTGCTCGTCGCCCGTCATCAGATAGCCGAGGCGCACCGCAGAGGCGATGTGCTCGATATAGAGATGCTCGAGCCCTCCGGCCTTCTCGAAACCCATCTCCGCCTCTACCCTCACGCCGTCATCCTGTCTTGGGAAGTCCTACATCCCTATGACGCGTGTGGGTAGGGAAAGGTCGCGCTCGATCTCTATCCCGTAAGAAGCAGTTTCAGGGCGAGACCTGCGACGACGGCCACCCCGATGAGGCCCACCGCCAGCCTCGTCCCCTCGGGAAGCCGCTGGTGGAGCACCGCGCCGACCCCGGCAAGGAACACCTGCCAGGAAGCAGACGCCAGGAAAACCGCCACGACGAACAGGGTCTTGGCCGTGAGGTCGGCGGAACCCTTGTCGAGACCGACGATCAGAGCGACGAAGTAGGTGATCGTTGCCGGGTTCAAGATCGTCAGGCCGAGGAAACGGAGATAGATAGAGGCGACCCCCGCCCTATCCACTCTCTCTTCAACTTCCGGCTGCCCCATCCGTCTCTTCACTGCACCCCGAGCGAGATTGGCAGCGATCAGCAGCAACACGATCCCGGAGACCATGCGCAACGTGTCCTGATACGGCTCGAGCCACTCCGCGACGGCGGCTCCCACCAACACCGCGATGAGTGCATAAGTGAGATCCGCGGTCGCAGCACCAAAAGCAGCCGCAGCCGCAGGTCTGAACCCACGCCGCAGTGCGAGGTCGATGAGAAGCACCCCGATGGCTCCGACCGGCATGGCGATGCCATAGCCCGCAAGGAGCCCTTCGATGAACGCCGACACGGGGCTAGGTTAGGAGTCCGGCCTCACGCGCAGCCAGTTCGGCGGCTTCGATATCGCGCTCGATCAACACGAGTCCGCCATCCCAGAAGGACTCATCCCTCAGATCGCAATCGACGATCTGCGCGAGCTCCTCGGGTGACATCGAGCCGCCGGCAGACAACATCTGAAGGTAGTTAGGAACGAAGTCTCCGCCCCGCTCCTCATAGATGCCGTATACGGAGGTAGCCAGCAGGTGACCGAACGCGTAGGAGTACACGTAACCGGGAACGTGGATGAAGTGCGGGATGTACGACCACCACGACCGATACTCGTCGTCGAGCTCAACGGCCCCGCCGAGCATCTCGTTCTGAGTCTCGATCCATAGGTCCCCGAGGCGTTCGATCGAAAGCTCACCTTCGGTGCGTCGAGCGTTGTGAACGAGCGACTCGAACTGGTTCATCGCGATCTGTCTGAAGACAGTCGCGATGGATCCTTCCACTTTCTGCGCCAACAGAGCGAAGCGAGAGCGCGGCGTGTCTGACTGATCGAGCAAGCGGTTGAACACGATGGCCTCGCCGAACACGGAGGCAGTCTCTGCGACCGTCAAGGGGGTCTCGTGGTGGAACGGACCCTGCTGGTTACCGAGGACTTGATGGAGACCGTGGCCAAGCTCGTGCGCCAACACCAGAACGTCCCGGCGCTTGCCCGTGTAGTTGAGCATCACGTAGGGGTGGTGGGATGCCGCAGTGGAAGCGCAGAAAGCGCCCGGGACTTTGCCCGGCTTCGCCATGACATCGATCCACCGATCGTCGAAGGCACGTTTGATCACGCCTCCGGCTTCTTCCGAGAACGAGTTGTAGCAATCGAGCACGATGTCCTTCGCTTCGGACCATTCGGTCGACTCGTCATCGTCGATGACGTTCGCCCCGCGGTCGTAATAGGCAAGCTTGTCGATCCCAAGCACTTGGGCCTTCAGTGCGTACCAGCGTTGCGCGATGTCATAACGTCTCTTGACTGCAGCCACCAAAGCTTGGACCGCATCATCCGATGCTTCCTGCGACAGGTTGAAGCTCTGGAGCCAGTGGTCGTAGCGGCGCAGGCGATCGTCCGTCGCCTTATCCTGGGCAAGCATGTTGTAGATGAATGCACGCGTGCGGATACCGGGTTGCAGGGCCTCCGTCACCGCGCTAGCGGTCGTCCGGCGCACCTCGCGATCGTGATGTGATAGCCGCGACTGTGCTTCCTCGAGAGTCACGGTCTCTCCATCGATAGTCACCTCGAGAGCAGAGGTGAGATCGCTGAACAACCTGATCCACGCCGCCCTGCCCGTTACGGACTTCTCGGCGAGGATCTTCTCCTCGGCCTCGGTCAGTACGTGATCCCGGTAACGACGCTGAACGGTCAGGTAATGGCGCGCGAACGCAAGCTTGTCGTCGGCCAGCAGCTCGTTCGCTTTCGCGTCGTCGACCGCAACCCATTCGAGCTCCCAGAAGACCAACATCGTCGAGATCTCGGTCGCGCGTTCCTCGAAACGTTGTAAGAGAGCTCCCGTTTCGGGGTCCTGCGCGTTCGTCGAGAACGCAAGTTGCGCGTACGAACCGGCCTTCTCGAGGGCCTCCCGGATCTGGCCGAGCTCCGAA
>JAXDJQ010000205.1:0-6885 GCA_034667565.1 Actinomycetota bacterium | reverse complement strand
CATCGTCGTGGTCAGTGATTTGGGACTTGCCTCGGTTCTGCTAGCAAGTGCTCTCGAGAGCGATCGATGGGTGACCTCGGCGCACATCGAAGGAGTGCTCCTGGTCCCATTCATGATCGCACTGGGGTTGAGGATCGGGCTGGTGCCGCGGCTCGGATCCGTCGGGACGACACCAACCGAAGGCGCCGCGGTTGCGCCGTTGCTAGCCGGTTCCGGTCTGGTGGCGGGCGTTAGATGGCTGGGCCCCCCCGACCCATCCGTCGCGACCGGCGTCCTCGTACTGATCGTCGTGGTGGTGGGGTGGTCCGTTGTTAAGAGACGTCTCGATCCGTCGGTCCTGTCCTGTTGGACCGTCGGACTTGCGGCGGCCTTGCTCCTCGCTTCGGAACGAGCCCGCGTCCCGGCTTCGATCGGAGCGCTGCTAGGCCTCTCGGTCCTCGCGCTGTGGCCGGATGCCCAGGCTCGAGGTCGTCTGTCTAGGGGGCTGCTGCTTTCCTGCCTCGCACCCGGCATCACCTTCGCGGCCGTCGCTCTCGCAGCTGCCGACTCCTTCCGGCTGGCAACATCCGGGACCCATGGGCTCGAGTCGATCGCGTGGGTGGCCGTATCCGCGCTCATCCCGGTTGCGTTCGCTTCTGGGGTCGCCCTTGGAGTGGTCGCCGCCCGCAGCAGGCCCGATGGCGGCTATCACCCGGAAGCGGTTGCGATGACCTGGACCCTGCTCGGAGCGTCCGTGGTAGCAGGGCTCGTCATAGGCCCCGGCCGCGTCTACGCCGGACTCGGTGGCGGTCCGGCGGTGATCCTGTTCGTCGTCGCATTGGTCGTCGGGGCGGCCGCGGCCTGGCGATGGGGCGAAAGCGAGGCAGGTTCTGCGGTGCGTGCGGACACCACCGTTGTGGTTGGGGGTCCGATCGTGGTTGGTCGGTGGACCACTTTCGTTGCCCTCGGCGCTCTGCTGGCCGCGTCTGGCGCGGTCGCGGCCTTCGTCGTACAGGGATTGCGAGTGGGATTCCTATAAGGGAAAGAGCGCTCCTTCGAGTGCTGCGGTCCTAAACTGCCGCGGTGTCCAGGCAAACGCGCACCAAGAGAACGCGCACCCAGAGAAGGAACGCCAAGACGGCAACTGGGTCTCGGACCCAACGCTGGCTCCTCCGTTATGGATGGATCCTGCCTATCGCCGCGATCCTGATCGGTGGAACGGTCTTGGCCCTCACCTACGCCTTCGCTCGCATCCCGCTTCCGAAAGACATCGAGCTGGCTTCTTCCGCCGAGGTCTACGACGCGCATGGCAAGTTGATCGGCACTTATTCCGGCGAAGTCAGACGTTTCCTGATCGATACCCGGAAGCTTCCCGATTACATCGGCGAAGCGGTGATCTCGGCCGAGGATCGAGATTTCTACAAACATTCGGGCGTCTCGGTGAAAGGCATCGTCAGGGCCGCGTGGGCCAACCTGACGGGTGGAGCGGTCCAACAGGGTGGTTCGACGATCACTCAGCAATACGTGAAGAACGCCGTGCTCAGAGATCCGAGTCGAACGATCACGAGGAAGGTCAAGGAGGCAGTCCTCGCGATCAAGCTCGAGCGCCGCTACTCGAAGGAAGAGATCCTCGGCTTCTACCTGAACACGATCTATCTGGGCAGAGGCGCGTACGGGTTCGAAGCAGCCGCCCGTTCCTACTTCGGATACCTGGCTAACGAGGAGAGAGGTGTTACATCCGCCGAGCAATTGACGCTCGGCCAGGCCGCATTCCTCGCGGGGATCATCCCGGCCCCCGAGTCATACCAACCGGACGAGAACCCCGAAGGCGCGAAGGCGCGCCGGGACCGAGTGCTGGACCTGATGGAAGAAGAGGGTTACATCACCGCCACTCAAGCAGCGGATGCCAAGAAAGAGAAGCTCAAGATCGCGCGTAGCGCGGAGGGAAGCGTCGTTACGCGCACCCGGGCCGCCTACTTCATGGAGTGGTTGCGCAAGCGATACCTGTATCCGGAATACAAGGAAGGGTTGTTCACGCAAGGTTTGAAGATCTACACGACACTCGACCTCGACATGCAGGGCGCGGCGGAGGATGCTGTCGCTTCCCTGTTGACCGAGGACACCGATCCCCAAGCAGCCCTCGTTTCGATGACGCCCAAAGGTGAGGTGCGCGCTCTTATCGGGGGCCGCGACTTCAACAACGTCAAGAAAGCTCGGGGCTTCGACTTCGCAGCCGATTATCCCGGCAGGCAAGCAGGTTCGTCCTTCAAACCGTTCACGTTGTTGACTGCGATCGAAGAGAACATCTCGGTTTCATCCACTTTCTCGGGTCGCAGCCCTCAGTCCATCACCGATCCTGCGTGTGCGAATCCCGACGGGACGCCGTGGGAGGTAGAGAACTTCGAGGGCGGGTCGTACGGAACCATGACGCTGGATCAGGCCACCACGAATTCGGTCAACACCGTCTATGCGCAACTTGCCGCGGAGCTCGGTCCCGACAAGATCGTCGACACCCTTGACAAGTTCGAATTCGATCGTCCCGGCACTTCGGCAGAACGAGACCTGCACAGCCCATCTCTGGAGGTGTGCTCCCAAGCTCTCGGGACGATGGACGTGACCCCGATGGAGATGGCGCGTTCGTATGCGGCCTTCGCCGGGAGAGGCGCGTTGCCTGAGGTGATGCCGATCAGATTCATCGAGAACTCACAGGGCGACTGTCTCAAGTCTTACAGGAACGACAAGGGCGCTCAGGATTGCGAGGAAGAGGAGCACGCGAAGGCAGAACAGATCGTCGAACAGAACTCGGCGGACGTGCTCAGCCAGACCTTGACCCATGTGGTCCAGGGAGGAACGGCAACGGCTGCAAACATCGGGCGACCGGTCGCGGGCAAGACCGGCACCGCTCAGGAGCACGCGAACGCATGGTTCGCGGGATACGTGCCGCAGTTGGCAACGGTGGTCTGGATGGGTTACCCGCTGGAGTTGCGGAAGGTCCCATGTAGCTCGACCGACCTTGCGGATCCCGACGTCGAATGCAAGAAGGGTATGAAGATCGAGTCCTATGTACCGCTGATGGAGTACTGCACCGACGTGCAACTGTGTCGTCCGGTCCACGGCATCTCCGTAACGGGTGGATCCTTCCCCGCCCAGATATGGGCTGCGTTCATGTCGGTAGCGGTTGCCGATATGGAGATCCTGTCGTTCCCGATCCCGACGGACATGCCCGACGAGGTGATCAACCCCGCTCCGGCGTTCAGTCCACGACCTCAGCCGAGCACAACGGAGGAACCCGAGCCGGAGCCGAGCGAACCCGAACCGGAACCGACCGATCAGTCACCTCAACCGACGGGGTCTCCGCAGCCTCAACCCAGAGTGACGCGCTGAGTCGAGGCGGACGAAACGTCGGGGAGCATCAGCGACGACAGACTGATCCCGGTCGTGTTCATCGCGTGCCTAGTGATGCTGATCGGCGGGTATCTGCTCAAGAACCAGTGCACAGCCCCCGAGGGCTATGACGGGAGGCAGTATTCGCGCCTCTGTTACAACGACATCCAACCGCTGTATTCAATCAGGGCTGTCAGCGAGAACACGTTTCCCTACATCCACGGAGAGTTCACCGCCGACGCGCAGTTGATCAACGGTGCCGTCGAGTACCCGGTCCTAACCGGCTTGTTCCTGTGGTTCACGGGCTTGTTCGCGAACGATGCGAATGCCTACCTGAAGGTCAGCGCATTGTTGTTGATGCCGTTCGGGTTCATCACCGCGTACCTGTTGATGCGGATGAGTGGCGCGCGCGCCCTGATGTGGGCCGCGTCGCCTGCCCTGATCTGGTACTCGTTCCATAACTGGGACCTGCTTGTCGTCGCGGCGGTGGTGGCGGGTATCTGGTCGTGGCATAGAGACAGATACGTGTGGGCCGCCGTCTGGTTCGGAATCGGAGCGGCGTTGAAGCTGTACCCGATCCTCTTCGTGGTCCCTCTCGCGCTCGAGCGGTGGCATGCGAAGGATCGATCGGCTGCGCTTCGGGTCTTCGGAGCCGGCGCGGGGACCGCTCTGGCGATCAATCTGCCATTCATGCTGATCAACTTCGATGGCTGGTGGGCGACCTATGCCTTCCACAAAGTGCGGGGGCCCAACTACGACAGCATCTGGGGACTTCTGTCGGACGGCTCGACCTCGCAGTGGCTGTTCATCCCGCGCCTGAACATCACGGTGGCCATCTTCACGATCCTCTGGTTCGCTCTCGCACTGGGCGCGGGTTGGTGGCGTGCCCAACGAGATGGGGTCTATCCGTTCCTGCAGGTGGCGGGAGCCCTGCTCATCTCGTTCCTGTTGTGGAACAAGGTCCATTCACCGCAATACACCTTGTGGCTCCTGCCATTCTTCGTGGTGCTTCGCGTCAACGTGTTGTGGTGGGCGGCCTACTCGATCGTGGACACCATCGCCTATTGGGGCATCTTCAAGTGGTTCTACGACATCTCCTACGAGCAGGAATTCTTCGCGACACCTGCCAAGAACGCGATGGTCTTCGCCGTTTGGGCGCGTGCGGCTCTGCTCCTTGCGCTCTTCGTCGTCTTCCTGCTGTCGAAGCGAGCCACGGCAGACGGTCGGGCGAACGAGTTTCCGTCACACCCCCCGCCTAGCCTCGATCCTGTCGGAGATTTGGCCTAGGAGAGCGCGGAAGGGAGGTGCTAGCATCGTGTGGTCATGCGGCGTAGGTAGCCGCACAACCCCCTGCCCATAGCGTGCTTTCGGGTGCGTGAGGGCCTCGGAACCCACTGGGGTTCGAGTCCGGAGGAGGAGATAGATGAGAGATTACGAGGCCATGGTCATCGTGGACGCTCGCCTCGAAGAGGGCGATGTCCAGAAGGCCGTAGATCGGTTCACCACAGTGATCACGGACGCCGGCGGCGAGCTCGGAACGGTCGACCGCTGGGGTACCAGGCGTTTCGCCTATGAGATCGCTCACCAGACCGAGGGCTATTACTTCGTGGCTAACTTCCGCGCCCCCGAGGATGTAGTCGAAAAGCTGCGGCGGACGCTTCAGATCTCCGACGAGTTCATCAGAGGAAAGATCATGCACGCCCCCGAGGTGCGAGAGATCACGAACAAGGAGCAGGTCAATGGCTAGTGACAACTGCATCACCCTCGTCGGAAACATCACCGATGACCCCGAGCTGCGTTTCACCCCTTCAGGCTCTGCCGTCGCGAACTTCACGGTCGCCGTCAACCGTCGCTTCAAGAACCAGAGCGGTGGTTGGGAAGACAAGCTCGATGGATTCTTCAAGTGCAACTGCTGGCGCGACATGGCCGAGAACGTCGCCGAGTCCCTCCAGAAGGGGATGCGCGTGATGGTGGTCGGCCGCCTTCAGCAGCGCTCCTGGGACGACCAGGAAGGCAACAAGCGTTCGGCGTTCGAGATCCAGGTCGATGAGGTCGGACCGAGTCTGCGCTGGGCAACTGCATCCGTAACTAAGTCGCAACGCTCCGGCTCCCAGCAGGGGGGCGGCGCGCCGAGTGGTGGTGGAGGCGACTGGGGCACCGCGCCTGCACCGGTCGGCGGTCCTCCTCCAGCAGATGAGGGGAGCTTCTAAGCATGGGACGAGGACGGGAGCGCGAGGAGCGCCGCGGGCCTAAACGCGATAACAAGCGGCCCGGCAAGAAGAAGTTCTGCCAGTTCTGCGCCGACAAGGTGAACCACGTCGACTACAAGGATGTTGCCTTGCTGCGCAAATTCATGAGCGATCGCGGCAAGATCCGCGCCCGGCGTGTGACGGGTAACTGCTCACAGCACCAGCGTCTCGTCGCGAGTGCGGTCAAGAATGCACGGGAGATGGCACTCCTCCCGTACACCTCGAGGTAGCCCGATGAAGGTGATCCTGGCAGCAGACGTAGACAAGCTAGGCCACAAGGGCGATGTCGTAACGGTGGCCGATGGGTACGCGCGCAATTTCCTCGTGCCGAAGGGCCTCGCCATGACTGCGTCGAAGGGCACCCTCAAGCAGGCGGAGCAGATGCGCCGCGCTCGGGAGGAAGAGGCCAAGAAGGCGAAGGAAGCTGCTGCAGCGAAGGTCGCGACCCTCGGAGCCACCCCCGTGTACATCTCGGCCCGTGCAGGCGAGGAGGGCAAGCTCTTCGGTTCGGTGACGAACTCGGATGTCGCCCGCGCCATCGTCGAGCAGCTCGGTGAAGAGATCGATCGCCGCGATATCCGTCTGGACGATCCGATCCGCACCCTGGGGAGCCACCAGGTCGAGATCCATCTCCATGAGGACGTGAATGCTCTGGTGACCGTCGAGGTCATCGCCCACGAGGAGGAACCGGCAGAGGCTTAGGTCCCTCGCGGCCCCCCCGGGTTCTCCACAGTTTCCGAGAGCAATCCACAGGTTTATCCACGTCCGGTAAAAGCGCGGATTCCACACGCTTTCATAGGTGAACCCACACCTTTTGGGGGCTTACTTTCAACAGCCGCCGACCCTTACCGTGCTCGAGTCATCTCGGGTCCAAGATCGGTCTGAGTGATCACTTCCCCTTGGGGGCCGCGCGGGAATCCCAGTTTCCGTCGCATGCCCTCCTTACGATGCGAACAGACGTTCTAAGGAGGCAAGACCGAGGTGGCTCATAGGCTCGAAGCTGTACGTCCGAACCGCATCCCCCCGCACAACCTCGATGCCGAGCAGTCCGTTCTCGGGGCGATGCTCGAGTCGAAGGACGCCATCGCCAACGTCATCGAGATCCTGGAGCCGGAGCACTTCTACAAGCCCGCCCACACCGAGATCTACGAGGCCATCATGGCCATCTACACCCGGGGCGAAGCTCCCGACGCCATCACGGTCGCCGACGAGCTCACCCGTCGGGAAACCCTCGAGACCATCGGCGGCAAGCCTTACATCCTGGGATTGCTCG
>JAXDJQ010000204.1:0-6343 GCA_034667565.1 Actinomycetota bacterium | reverse complement strand
CAGCACCTATCACAACGGTGGAGGCGTCGCCTTCGGCAGCGACGGGATGCTCTACGTCTCGAACGGCGAGAGGCACAGCACAACCCTGTCTCAGGATCCCGATGTGCTCGGGGGCAAGGTCTATCGCTACACACCCGACGGGAGGATCCCCGACGACAATCCCTTCGGCACGAGTGCCGCCTATTCGATCGGCCATCGCAACCCGTTCGGACTCGCGATCGATCCGGTCTCCGGTGACCCGTTCGTTACCGAGAACGGGCCCGAGGCTCACGATGAGATCAACCACATCGTCGCGGGCGGCAACTACGGATGGCCCCTGGTCTCCGGCACCGCCAAGGGCGAGACGGCAGGGATCGAGAACTATCACGACCCGCTGAGTGACTACGAACAGATCATCGTCCCAACCGGGATAGCGTTCGCTGATCCAGTGACTGCCGTCCCCGCCGTTGCGGGTGACCTTTTCTTCGGCACATATGGCGACCAGACGATCCACCGGCTGGTACTCGATGAAGCCCGCTCCGCGGTGATGACCGATGACGTGTGGTTCCGCTCACCTGAGCCGGTCATCGCCATGGCTTGGGGGCCGCGCGGTCTCTACTACTCGACCCCCGGGGCAGTGAAACTGTTCGCTCTGGCCAAAGACCCATCGAGAGGTGACTCCGCCGGTTCCGTCGATGCGCCGCCGGCAGACGACCGGGGCGCTCTTGGGGAGGCCTCGGGCGAGGAGGCGCGGGGGAGGAGTGTTGCGCCGCTTCTTTTCGGCGGTGCCCTGTTGGTACTGGTGGCAGCTCTCGCTTACGCCTTCGGGGGAAACAGAAGAGGCCGGACCTAAAGGCCCGGCCTCCGAAAGTTCTGTAGACGTTGCTTACGCGGCGGGGTCTCCCAGCCAGATGGTGAGCGTCACGGCCTCGCCGGCCGTCATGAATGCACGGGACTCGATCAGGTAGTTCATACAGTCACCCACGGGCGAACCACTGATGGACTCGTAACCCATCGCACCCGTCTCGGCGACGAAGGGAGCGTTGACCGGAACCGCGTTCGTGGCTCCGGAGTGCGAGTTCTCCTCACCCGAGGCGCCGTCCCACACGTAGAGGTCGATGTCGCTGACCGACGGCACCGCCCAATCGAGGCGAACGAACAGACCCTTCGTGGGGGATGCTGAGTCCACCTGGATCGGGAACCACTTCGTGTCTTCCTGGATCGGCTGCTGCGGTTCGGACGACCACAGCGCGGCGCCGTGCTCGTACTCGACGACGATGGGAGTCTCTGCGGTTGCCGCGTCGGTCACTGTGATGACTGTGTCCTCAGGAGTGGGTCGTGATGTGGAGTCGGTCGCGGGCTCGGCATAGGTAGCCGCGGGGCAGCTAGGAGGCTTCGGCTTCTTCTTGCGGGCCTCAGCGGGGGCGGCGACGAACGCGCTGAGAACGATGGCGGCGGACGCCGCTACGGCCATGCTGCGTACGAGCTTGCTGGTCATGTCCTACCTCCAGATGTGATCGGTTACAGAAGAGGTTCTCCGGCCCCCCGGCGCTTCCTGCCGCTCGTTACCGGCCGAAAACAAGAGGGCCGGGCTCAAAGGCCCGGCCCCCTGGAACAAGTCCTATCGATCTACTTCTCGAGCCAGATGGTCAAGGTGACCGGGCCGCCCGGCGTGATGCCGCTTGCAACATCGAGGGTGTAGCCGGTGCAATCGGCCATCGGATACCCGTCGATCTGGCTCCAGCCAGGACCGGCGGAGGAACCCTCCATGCCACCTACCGCTGTCGGACCTGCAGCTGTAGCAGGGTTGAAGTCGGCTTCGTACGCCAACGCGGGACCGGCGATGTAGCGGAGGAAGAGGTCGTAATCGAACGCCGGGATGAAGTCGATACGAGCGAAGAGGTTCGCGCTCTTGGCGTTCGTGTCGACGACAACGTTCTGAAAGACGTGGGTGATCGACCCGTTCTCGTCGCCCGGGTAGTCGGCGTTGGTCGTGCCCACGCCGGGGCCGGTCGTCAGGTCGATCGTGATGGGAGCGTCGGCCGTCGCTTTGTCGGTCACGACCGTGGTCTCGGCGTCGCCGGCCCAATCGGGGGCGGTGAACTTGCCGCACTTCTTCTTCGCCGATGCGGGTGCTGCGGAGAAAGCGCCTAGAGCAAGCGCTGCCATGGCTACGACGGCCAGGCTGCGGATCATCTTGGAACTCATCGCCCACCTCCCAGGGGTAGTTGCCTCCTTAGGTCTTCTCGTCCGGTGCTCGAATCTCCTTCCGAGGGGTCCTGGCGGCCTGCTCGCTCCGTCTCGCTCGATAGACTCCGCAACCCATGCCAGCCATCCATCGCCTCACGTCTGCCCTCGCCGCACTGTGCCTTGCTTCCGGTCTGATCGTGGCCGGGGCTTCGTCGGCAGCGGCTGCGGCCCTTCCTCCGTCGGAGTGGGTCATCGGGCCTCACCAACCCCTGGTCCTCATCACCTTCGACGGTCAGACCAAGGCGAAGTACGTGACCAAGGTCCTGGCCACCCTGAAGACCAAAGGCGCGAAGGCCTCTTTCTTCATCTCCGGTGAATGGATCTCGCACCACCCGGAGACGGCTCGCCTGATCCAGACCTCGGGCCAGGCCCTCGGTAACCGCGGGTGGGGGAAAACAGCGTTCACATCGCTGGACGAAACCGCCTTGCGGAGCTCGATAGACCGAGCGCGCGACGCCTTGAACAAGGTCGGTGCTTATCCCGCCCCGTTCCTGCGCGCTCCCGATGGCCATCGGGATCTGCGGGTTCTGCAGATCGCGGGGTCAATGGGCTACCGGTCTGTCCATTGGACCCACCACCCCGGAGGGGGTTACTCGAAACGCGTTCAGCATGCGGTGGTGCGCCAAGCGCGCTACGGCTCGATCGTGTCGCTGGACCTGTGGCGCGCGAGTCACCGCCGCGCCCTCCCCGGCATCATCGACGGACTTCGCCGGCGCGGATTCAAGCTCGGCACCATCAATCGCCTGGAGGACGTACACGCGGTTCGCTACGACGTCGACATGCGCGCGGGTTCATCGGGTCCCGAGGTGTCGTTCTTACAGAAGATGCTGCGCCGGGCCTCTTATCCCGCGGGCAACATCGACGGCAACTTCGGGTACGCCACCCTCGAAGCTATGTACGCCTTCGAGAAAACCAATGGCTACACACGTGATGGCGTGGCGTCGGCGTGGCAGGTTCTCGAGATCGTCAGGAGAGGAGCACCTCCTACGCCGAACCACAAGTACAAGAACTTCATCGACATCGATGTCTCGCGACAGGTCCTCTTCGAGGTCCGCAACGACAGGGTCATCCATACGCTCCCTGTCTCTACCGGTAACGAGGAGTACTACGAGTCAGAGGGCCAGACCTACAAAGCCCACACGCCGCGTGGGAACTTCCGCATCGAGCGCAAGATCGCGGGCGAGAGGGTGAGCCACCTCGGAACGTTGTACTGGCCGAGCTACTTCTACGGCGGCTTCGCTATCCATGGAAGTGACTCGGTTCCCACGTACCCCGCAAGTCACGGTTGCGTGCGCATCCCGCGCTATATCGAACGGGCCTTCTGGTATCGCAACCCGGTAGACCGCCCCGTCTTCGTCCACGACTGACCCTTCTTTTCCGCCTCAGGTGCGATTTCCGAACCTCTAGCGGAAAAGACGGTCGATCCCCAGTGCTCGGCGGACCTCACCGATGACCTTCTCCGGTCGACGCATCACATCTCGCCACGTGAACACCAGAACCCGTTGCCCTGTCAGCACGATCGCGTTCGTGCGTGAATTGTCCCGTTCCCAAGCGGCTCGTCCTGAGTGGTGTTGCCAGCCATAAACCTCGATAACGAGGTTGTGTTCTGGGTACGCGAAGTCGACCCTGGCGATCGCTTTCCCGTTGTCCCTGTGGACCTTCTGCCGCATCGGGAGGGGAAGTTGTTCCCTCGAGAGGAGACGATGAAAGCGTAGCTCTAGCTCACTTTCCGTGGGAACGTACTCTTTCGAACGTTCCTCCAGGAGGCGACGGAGAGTCCTAGCGCCCCGCTTGCCGTTGCCGGCGCACCTTTCGACTTGCCATCGGAGACGCGGCAGCCCGATCAAACCCTTCCTCAGGGCGCATTCCAGCGCCGACTCAACGACGTCCTCTGACTGGTCCGCACCGAGGTCGAACAACGTGCGCGCGATCGTCGTGACGGGGATCTGTCTTACGCACGACAGGCGATCGACTGGTTCCAATGAAACTCGATGGATGCGGATGTTCTCTCTTGAGGCCAGCGACCGTGGACAGGTGATGTCTATGTTCCCGTCGTCATCAAGGAGACCGTGCAACCACGCCGCGGTGGAGTGTGAGGTGCAGGTGAGGGCCCGTGTCGGTTCATTTGAAGCCGCCCAAACATAGGCCGCCATGATGTCTTGCAACCTCGTCTGAGGCACGCCGGACAAGACGTAGGTCTGAGGATGTCGTGGAAGCCATGCCCCCGATGCGACCCTCCGCTTGATGGCGGACGCGTCGATGTGTTCGAGGGCCTGGAACCTACCGATGACTCCGAACTGTCTCCGGGTCAGTTCGAGACAATGCCGGTCACCTTCGCGCATGTGCGCAGTTAAACGGTGGTGCCCTGGTTCCTAGGGTGGCTTCATTCACATCTGTGTCGCTAGAGGTCCGGATATCGGACCTCTAGAGGAAAGAAGATGGCTAGTTCTTCGTGATGATGCGGCGGCCCCACGCTAGTTGGTCGCTCCACCAGGAGCCGGGGCCGATCTCGGCGAGGCTGATCCCCGCACGAGAACCACTCGAGTGCACCATCCATCCCTTACCGAGGTAGATGCCCACGTGGTACACGTCGGCGGCTTTCGCCTCGGCGCCGTTCGGTGCGAAGAACACGACGTCACCCGGTAGGAGGTTGTCGAACGCTAGCTTCTTAACCGCGGCTCGGGCCATGTCGGAGGACGAACGCTCGGGGAACGACCATCCCGGGTAAGTGCGGCCGGTTGGGCTGTAGGTCGTGCTTGCCTCCTTCAGGACGTACCAAGTGAATCCCGAGCAGTCGAATCCACCGTGGCTCTGCGCGCCGAAGGGATATCCACTCGGGGTTGGTGTGCTCCACTCGCCACCCCAGATGTAGGGGGCGCCGACGAGCGACAGAGCGAACTCGACAACCTGACGTCGGGTTTCGGAGTAGATGGGGAGTGAAAAGGAAGTCAGCGCGTCGGCGGCGTACGTGGCGGGCGACGTCTTCGCCTTCCACACCGCGTAGATGGCGTCGGCCTGCTTCATCGGCTCGCTCGCCGAGGTCTCCAGCGCGTCTTCATCTTCCAAGCGGTTGTAGCGAAGGCCCATCTCCCGGGAGACGATCTCGGTTCCGAACCGACGCCCGACGTGGGGCCGCCACCCGTCCGGCGATGAGACCTGCTGAAGCCCTTCCGCGACGGGAGCCTTGCCGAGGGCTCGCACCAGGGCAGCCGATACCTCGCCGGCGGTGACGAGACCATCGGTCTTGGAGTAGCCACCTTCGAAGGCCCCCTGCATCAAGGCCGCGAAAGTTGCTCTCGTCATCGGCTCGTTGGGCTGGATGTCCGCCTTGAGCAGCCATCCTTGGTCGTCGACGTAGGTCACTGCGGGGCGGACCCATTCGGGGAAGCGGGACCCAGCCGCCTGAGCCGGCATCGCCTGGAGCAGCAAACCGAGTGCCGCCAGCGACGTGATTGTCCGTCTTGTCCGGGTCATGGTTTTTCTATCGGGGACCCGCCGGCGCCGCTTGAATCACAATTCCTGGGCCTAAAGGGCCATCTAGGGGCAGGAGGTGGCCCCCCAAGGGCAGAACCCTATGGGTAGCCCTCCGACCGAAGGAGTCACCGTGCGTCGTTTCTCGAAAAGTGTCCTGATCCTCGCCATCATGGCCGGGCTGCTCCCGCTCGCGGGGATCGCGAAGTCGTCCTCGAAGGTCTGCCCGGACCTCACTCCGCCGAAGCTCTCGTTCAAGAAGCCCGTTTACGTCGACACCGGTCGTGCAGGTGGCGAGCCGGTGATCATCGCGGCCGAGGACGGTTCGCTGGTCCTCTCGTCGCACGCCGGCACAACCCACATCTACAAGGACCCGCAGGCCGGTCCCGGCGCCGGTGACTTCGCTCGCAGCTACTACAACCAGACCCTCAACTGGCGTTCTGCCGATGGCGGTAAGACGTGGCAGTACATCGGTCTATTCGGCGCCCCCGAGGGCCCGCACACTGCGACGTCCACTGGTTTCTCCGACCCCGATCTCACGATGGACTCCGGCGGCCGCATCTACAACACCGAGATCAATCTCGCCAACGTCGCCGTGTTCTCCAGCTCGGATGATGGTCAGAGCTGGCCTCGCGGCAACCCC
>JAXDJQ010000203.1:0-4671 GCA_034667565.1 Actinomycetota bacterium | reverse complement strand
CGAGGAGCTCCTGTCCCTCATGGACCAAGGCCTGATGCTCACCACCGAAGCGGTGGGACGATCGATCGACCTGATCAAAGACAAGGAAGAAGAAGCCAGACCGTCAGAGGTGCTGAGCGACACGCTCGTCCTCACTCATGCCGGCAAGCCGATCCGGCCCAAGACCCTTGGTCAGAAGCGGTATGTCGACTCCATCAAGAACAACACGATCGTTTTTTCCATCGGTCCGGCAGGAAGCGGCAAGACGTATCTGGCCGTGGGGATGGCCATCCGTGCTCTCAAGGCCAAAGAGGTATCTCGGATCGTTCTAACGCGACCTGCGGTCGAGGCCGGCGAACGCTTGGGCTTCCTCCCCGGTGACCTCGCAGCGAAGATCGATCCGTATCTGAAGCCTCTGTACGACGCGCTGTACGAGATGATCGAGCCGGACACGTTCCACCGCTACATGGAACAAGGAACGGTCGAGATAGCCCCGCTTGCTTTCATGCGGGGCAGAACGCTGAACGATTCGTTCATCATCTTGGACGAGGCTCAGAACACCACCCCCGAACAGATGAAGATGTTCCTGACGCGCTTGGGCTTCGGTTCGAAAGCTGTAGTGACTGGAGACGTCACCCAGGTCGACCTCCCAACAGGAGCGCGTTCCGGACTCGTCGTGATCGAAGACATCCTCAAAAACATCGTCGGAGTGACCTTCACGCACCTCGACGCACGCGACGTGGTCCGGCACAAGATCGTGCAGGAGATCGTCGAGGCTTATCGGGTCTACTCGGAGGGGACACCATCTCAATAAAGGTCGCCGGCTGAGATGGATGTCTTCTTAGCCAACGAGCAATCGCTCGGATTCGATGAGGTCACGCTTTCGGCTCTGGCCCGCCATACCCTCACGCAAGAAGAGGTGGATGAGGGGGCCGAGCTGTCGCTGCTGTTCGTAGAGGCCGACCACATCCGCAAGTTGAACCAGCGATTCGCAGGCGACGACTACGCGACCGATGTCTTGGCCTTCCCCATGATGGAAGATGAGGAGGACGGCTCGCTACTGCTGGGTGATGTCGTGATCTGCCCACAGGTTGCCGAGAAGAACGCGGGTGAGCTCGGTCACGACTTGCAGGACGAGCTTGCCGCCCTGGTCGTTCACGGAACCCTGCATCTGCTCGGATACGACCATCAACGGGACGCGGACAAGGAGAAGATGGACAATCGCTCACGCGAGATCCTTTCGACCTTCTCGGCCCCCAGATGAACGCGGTCGTCGGATCCATCGGGATAGTTCTCCTGCTTCTATTCGCCGCTTTCCTTGCGATGGCGGAGACGGCGATCTCGAGGATGAGCAGGGTCAAGGCACTCCATCTCGAACAGGAGAAGAAGAGCGGCGCCGCGACTCTGGTCAAGGTCGTTGAGGACCCCGCTCCGTATCTGAACATCGTGTTGCTGCTCACGTTGCTGTGCCATATCTCTGCCACCGTGATCGCGACCACCATCGCTATCAACCGACTGGAGAACGCCGGGGAGGCCATCGCCGCGGTTGGGATGACCGTGATCATCTTCGTCTTCGCGGAGCTCGCGCCAAAGACCTACAGCGTTCAGTTCACCGACCGTGCCGCGCTCTGGATGGCTCGCCCGGTCTACTTCTTAGGTCGTTTGTTCTCTCCGGTCGGCAAGCTCCTGCTGATGATCGCCAACCTGGTGATGGTGTTGTTGCCCGGCAAGGGGCTGCCCAAGGGTCCGTTCGTATCCGAGGACGAGATCAGGCACCTCGTCGATGTCGCCGAGGTAGAGGAGGAGATCGAAGAGGAGGAGCGCGAGCTGATCCACTCGATCTTCGAGTTCGGTGACACCGTGGTGCGCGAGGTGATGGTCCCTCGCCCGGACATGGTGGCGATCCCATCGTCTTCGACGGTGGACGAAGCCCTCGAGAAGATCATCGCAGCGGGGTTTTCTCGGATCCCGATCTACGAGGGGGACACCGACAACATCATCGGTGTCCTCTACGCAAAGGACCTTCTCAAACGGGTGCACGAGGGCAAGAAGGAAGTGAAGTTGTCGTCGTTGGGCCGTGCCCCCACGTTCGTCCCCGAGCAGAAGAAGGTCTCGGAGCTCTTGCGCGAGATGCAGGATCAACGCGTTCACATGGCGATCGTCGTGGACGAGTACGGAGGAACGGCTGGGCTGGTGACGATCGAAGACCTGATCGAAGAGATCGTCGGCGAGATCGTGGACGAGTACGACCAGGAGGAACCTCTCGTCGAACCGATGGACGGGGACAGGATCAGGGTCGACGCAAAGATGCAGATAGACGAGGTCAATGAGCTGCTAGCGGTCGAGCTCCCACACGAGGAATGGGACACCGTCGGGGGACTGGTGTTCGCGCTCACGGGTCGGGTCCCGGTGGCGGGCGAGAAGGTTCGCTACGACTCCGTGGAGTTCACCACCGAACGTGTGACCGGTCGTCGCATCCAGAAGGTAGTGATCGCGAAAGTTGACCCGGCGCCTGAACCAGACGAGGCCAGATGACGGTCGAGCCCGTATTCAGGTCGGGGTTCGTGGCAGTCGTTGGACGGCCCAACGTTGGTAAGTCGACGTTGCTGAACCAGATCATGGGTGGGAAGGTCGCGATCACATCGGATAAGCCTCAAACGACGCGGTCGACGATCCGCGGCATCCTCGACCTCCCCGAAACGCAGATCGTGTTCGTAGACACGCCCGGGTATCACAAGCCGCGGACCCTGCTGGGGCAGCGACTCAACACCGTGGTTCGTGATGCGTGGTCAGACGTGGACCTTGCGCTTTTCGTGGTCGACGGACATGCAGGAGTGGGACGAGGTGACGAGCGCGTCGCCGCGGACCTGAAGGTCGCAGGCCGTCCGACCTTCTGCGTGGTGAACAAGGTCGATCGCATGGATCCCGGAACGATCGCCCACAACCTCAGCAAGGCGTCTCAGCTGGGGGACTTCGAAGAGTTCTTCCCGGTTTCGGCCCAGACCGGCGATGGCGTGGAAGAGCTCGTCGCCAGCGTGGTCACCATGATGCCCGAGGGCCCCCAGTACTACCCGGCGGGAACCCGATCCGATCAACCACCACCGATCTTCGTTGCAGAGCTCGTAAGAGAGAAGCTCCTCCGCCGGACGCGCGAAGAGCTTCCGCACTCGATCGCCGTGGTGACGGAGGACTTCGAAGAACGAGAGGATGGGTTGCTGGAGATCCGCGCCACGATCTTCGTGGAGCGTGACTCGCAGAAGGGGATCGTTGTGGGCAAAGGCGGCGAGACGATCAAGGCCGTCGGAACCGAGGCGCGCGAGGAGATCGAGGCACTGTTCGGGCGCAAGGTCTATCTGGAGCTGCATGCGAAGGTCGAGAAGGACTGGCAACGTCGTTCGTATGCCTTGGAGAAGATGGGTTATCCGGGATGAGGAACGCGCCGGCATATGAGGTTCGAAACCTTTACAAGAGCTATCGATCGCCCGAGGTAGTAGCGAACCGAGGCATCTCGTTCACGGTCGAAGCTGGGGAAGCGTTCGGTCTCCTCGGACCCAACGGTGCGGGGAAATCCACGCTGGTCCGCCAGCTCGTCGGCTTGCTTTCCCCGACGTCAGGCGAGATCCGGTTGTTCGGGGAGCCCTTGCGCGCGACGCGGGTGGGTCGCACCGTCGCTTATCTCCCGCAGGGGACCATGACCCTCGGCGAGTTCCGCGTCCAAGAAGCGATCGAGTGGACCGCAGTGTTGCGCGGGTGCGGCAAGTCCACCGCGGCGAGTGAAGCCCGCGAGTTGATGGACGCACTCGAGCTTGGTGAGCTGCGAGACCGGCAACTGCGCAAGCTGTCTGGTGGTCAGCGTCGCTTGGTCCAGATCGGGATGACGCTGGTGGGCCGGTTGCCCGTCCTCATCCTCGACGAGCCCACCGCAGATATCGATCCATCCCTCCGAGCTCGCATCTGGGAGTTGATCTCGGGACGGGCCCGCGCGGGGGCCGCGGTCATCCTCGTTACCCACGATGTCGCGGAGGCCGAGCACGTTCTCCACCGGGTTGCGATCCTGGATGACGGACTCGTTGCTGCTTTCGGCACGCCCGCAGAGCTCAAGTCCCGGTTGTCCCACCGCACCCGGATCGAGGTTGCCCTCTCCCAAGGCTCAGCCGTCGCCCCACTTGAGATCGCACAGATGATGGCCGGCGACGCCCGGATCCGGGATCGGCGAGTCAGCGCGTGGGTGCCGGCGGATGAGGCGATCCGAGTGCTGGAGAAACTGATGACGACCTTCGGCCCGGAGAACCTCGAAGATGCTCATCTCGTGACACCAACCCTCGAAGACGTATATCTCGAGACCGGCGGCCGCTCGTTCGACGAGGACAAAGGATGAACGGAGCCTCCAAGGCAGTGAAGTTCGAGGTGCTCATGCGCATGCAGATGTCGCGCCTGCGCACGTCATGGCGTCCTTACTTGATCGTCTCTTCCGCGATGCCTTTGGGGATCGCCGTGTTGATGCGCGCGGTGATGGAGCCGGATCAGGTCGCCGAGTTCGGACAGCAGATCGTCGCCGGTTCCGCGGTCCTCGCGATCGCGATGACCGCGCTGGTGATGCTCGCACAACGCGTCTCGACACTGAAGGAGAACGGGGGACTCGACTATTACGCCACGCTGCCCGTGTCCCGACCCGCTCTCATCGGATCGATC
>JAXDJQ010000202.1:0-5176 GCA_034667565.1 Actinomycetota bacterium | reverse complement strand
GTTTGGTCACTGCGAGGAGTGGGAGACCCCCCATGAGCCCAAACATGATGGCGCAGATGAGCCAACCCCATACGAGACTCGTGTCCGGACCCGGGGGGTTCAAACCGAACTCGAGGAAGTTCCACCCGAGAGAAAGGAACAGCGCCGACCATCCCAGCATGAAAAAGCTTGGGATCCTGCGCTTGAGGGTCTGCCACACGTAGAGGCCGAAGAAGATGATGCCGCCCCAGACCCCACCCAAGATGAGACCAGGCACCCCCTTCGGGCAATGCTGCTCGATGACGAACGGGCCGCCCTCGGCACAGAAGCCACCGATCCCCATGACTGCTCGCATCCCCATGTAGAGCATCGTGAGTCCGCATGCGCTTCCCGCGAGCGTTGCGAAGACTCCGACCGTCGCGCGCGCCCGTTCGACAGGATCCATCTCTGCAACGGCTTGAGCCATAGCGAGAAAACTATCCGGCGGCGACCGGATCGACGATGGCTGCTGCCACCTCGATCGTGTCGGCGGGAGCGTCCTCCTTGCGGGACAAGAGGATGAATGGAAGCGCCAGAGCAGACAGCGCGGCCCCGATCACGTAGGAAGGTCCATAGCCCCATGCGTCGGCCGAGCGTCCCAGGACGGGCTGGATGCCAACCCCACCGAGCGACGCCATCATCGAATCGAATGACAGGATCGACGCTCGTTCGCGCGACGGGATCAATCCATTGATGTAGGTCTGGCGGATCGGCATCGCGGCCGACGACAGCAACGCCCAGACGACGATCAGTCCTACTACGACGTAGAAGTTGTCGACCAACCCGATGGCGGCCAACGTTGCTACAGAGATAGTGCCGGTGACCAGCAAGGCGGATGTACGTCGATGGAACATCCGTCGGATGCGTGGTGCGGCGATGCCACCGAGGATCTGAGCACCGGCAACGATCGCCGCGACGAGGCCGGCGACCTGGTAGGCGTGAGGATCCCCGTACAGGTCGAGCAGGTAGGGCTGAAGCGCGTAGAAAGCGTAGATGCCAACTCCACCGACGAAGATGCCTTGAACCATGAGCCACTTCACCGCAGGCACCTTCCAACCGTGTTCCAAGGTAGCGGATGTCAACTGGTGTAGCTCGGTGCGCAGCTTGCCTCCCCTTCGAGGCGTGAATCCGATGTCGTGCATGAGCCTGAAGGCGACCACGAACATCACGATGAGGATCACACCTCGCACCACGAAAGGCACACCCAGACTCGTGTGTTGCGCGATGAATCCACCTGCTACTGAGCCAACGAGCATCGCAACACCAGTGACGATCTGTCCTCGACCGAACACGGTCTCCAGCTCACCTTTGAAACCGGTCGCGGTTAGGGCATCGACCAGCCACGCTTCGGTTGCACCCGAAAAGAACGTGAACCCCAGCCCGATCAAGACCGAGACGATGGCCCATAGTGGAAAGGAGGCTTCGATCTGCCACAGGAACACGTAAAGCAGTGTCGAGATGCTTAGAGTCACGGTGCCCACTAGGAATGAGATGCGTCTCCCCGCGGTGTCGGCGACGATCCCTGTCGGAACCTCGAACAACACCATCCCTGCGGTGAAGAATGCATTCGCCGAGAACGCCTCGAGGTTCGTCAGTCCCGCGTCCAGCAAGAAGATCGTGTTGATCCCCCAGATAAGGGACGCAGCCAAGGTGTTCCCGAGCAGAAGCACCAGGTAGGTGCGCTGGATGGTCCTAGGGGTGAGGGTGGTCATCTCTTACTTGCCTTTGCTTCGCCAGAAGTCCAACCTGAATGTTCTCTCGATCCAACCCGGGACGGATTCGGTATCTGGGTCCAGAAGCTTCCCCGCTTGGATCTTCTTTCTTAGGTCCGTCATCTCGGCCGTCAGGTCCCGGGCACTGGTCACCGATCCTCCATCGACCTCGAGCTCCCATGATTCTTCGAACTTCCAGGCCGGATGGAAGCCCATGTGGCGATAGAGAGATTGGATGAACCCTCGCGCGATGATCAGTCGTCCCGTGAAGTCGAGGGGCCAGTTCAGCTCGGGGAAGGAGAAAGACGCTCCTCCCTCACGCCGCGCCGCAACACCCCTGAGGACCGGAAGCGGTTCCCCCGGCGCGGTGACGAGTCCCACGTCATGCAACTCCTTCAAGGTCAAACGGTCGCCCTGGATCTCGTATCCAGCGACCCATCCCCGCCAGTTCGCCGTGGTCGTTGCTTGGGTCACGATCCCGTGGTCGAAGAGGTGGAAGAGCTCGCCTCCATCGACCCCGACCAACAGATAGTCCCTGCCTCGGAAGGTGACGTGATCGTGCGCCTGGGCTGTCATCAGGAGAGCATCCCAAAGTTTCTCTCTTGCAGCCCGGCCACCGGTCTGACAACGTTCCTTCATGGCTTCCGAAGATGGACTGACTCGCGGGAGGAAGGTCCTTGTCGCACTCGTGATACTCGGTTGCCTCGCCGGCGGGGTCGGCGGGATCAAGACCTATCTCGCCCAGAAGTCGGATACGCAGGCCCTCGAAGAGCGCGGTGTCGAAACGGACGCAGATGTGGTCTCGAGCAACCAGCTCGAAGGGAGTGAGACGACCAAGCTCACCGTTTCCTACGACCCCCCCGGCGAGGACTTCCTCGAGTTCGCTGAGGTCTCAGACTGCCCCGGCGCGAGATTCGAAGCCGGGATCGAGACCGTGCGTGTCGTCTACGTGTCGGACGATCCTGACACGATCCGGTTGCAGCGGTGCATGTCATCTTTCGATGTGAATGTGTTCCCCGGATACGTCGGCGTGGGTCTCATCGTGATCGGCGTTTTCATGGCGTGGCGTCTCAGGAAGTTGTGGTGAACCCACGACGGCATCCCGACGATGCCTCGATCATCGAGCGTTTCAAGGAGATACATGAGGGTTGGGACATCGACATCCAACCGCCACCGGAGGGGCCCTCGTTCGGGGCGATCCATCAACCTCAGGGATCCGGTCTGATCCGCTACGTATTCGGCAACGATGAGCGAGGGCGTTTCCTCGAGTACTACTCCTTTCATCGCATCTGGGGAGATTCCCACCGCAGGATCTACGCGACCGGAGACATCGAAGGTCTGGACACGTTGGGAACGTCCTACGTCACAACGGGCGACCCTGGGAAAGATGGAGCGGCGCGCGACAAGCTCCACGCCTTCAACCAGCGGCTCCTTGCCGAGCTCGAGGCGGCCGGGCTCTTATCGGGAGGGCCCGTGCCCAACTCCTTCTCGATCAACGCTGCGATCGTCACGGGTGCCATCGATCCGGATGGGGAGACCTAGAACCAGCAGTCTCGGGCGCCCGACCGATAAGGTTCGGCCGTGCGGAAGCAGGCCGAGCAGCTCGTGGACACGATGAACGAGATCCACGGCGTGCACTCTGGGTTTCGTGCGGTCCACGCCAAAGGTCTCTGTTGTAAGGGAACGTTCATCGCGACCGACGAGGCGAAGGCCGTTTCGGTTGCTGCTCATCTGCAGGGCACGGAGGTCCCGGTAACGGTTCGCTTCTCGAACGGCGCCGGCAAACCGACGCGTGCTGATGGCGCGAGGGACGAACGGGGGATCGCGGTGAAGTTCCATCTCGCAGATGGGACGACTACCGACATGGTCGGATTGACCCTTCCTGTGTTCTTCGTGCGTACCCCCGAGGACTTCCTCGCCCTCCTGGAGGTACAGCGTCCCGACCCCGAGACGGGCAAGCCCGACTTAGACCGTGTAGCCGCGTTCGCTGCCGAGCACCCCGAGACGGAGCGCGCGTTCGGTTTCCTGATGTTCACCATGGCTCCGGCGAGCTTTGCGAACTGCACGTTCCACGGCATCCACGCTTTCGCGTATTCAGGGCCCGATGGCATGAAGCGTTGGATCAGGTATAGCTGGGTTCCTCGCGCGGGCGAGGCCACGCACACCGACGAGGAGACGCGCGCCCTAGGACGCGACTATCTCCGTAGTGAGCTCATCGAGCGGTTGAACCGAGGTCCGATCGAGTTCGACCTCGAATTTCAGATAGGCGAGGAGGGCGACGACCCGACGGACCCGACAACACCGTGGCCGGAGGAACGCGGGACCGTCGCAGCGGGAACCTTGACGGTGGCCGAGTTCACAGATCATGCATGTGACGAGATGATCTTCGATCCCGGCCGCTTGACGGAAGGCATCGAACGTTCTGATGACCCCATCCTTCACATGCGTTCCGAGGCCTACTCGGTGTCCTACGAGCGACGGATGGGTTCCAGCTAGACCTTCAGCACCAACTTGCCGATGTTCTCTCCCTTGAAGAGCTTCCGCAGGGCATCGGGGAAATGCTCGAGGCCCTCGACGATGTCGTCACGATGCTTGAGCTTTCCTTCGGCCATCCAACCCGCCATCTGCATCCCGGCCTCTGCGTAGCGGTCGGCGTAGTCGAAGATGACGAATCCCTCCATGCGGGCCCGGTTGACCAGCAGCGACATGTAGTTGGACGGACCCTTCATGCCCCCTTCGGTGTTGTATTGGGAGATCGCACCACAGATCACGATGCGAGCATGCCGCGCCAGTCGACCGAGAACCAGATCGAGGATCTCGCCGCCGACGTTGTCGAAGTAGACGTTCACACCCTTCGGGCAATGCTCTTTGAGGGCCGCGCGTACGTCCTCCGACTTGTAGTCGATCGCTGCGTCGAATCCAAGGTCGTCGACGATCCATCGACATTTCTCGGCCCCCCCGGCGATCCCGATGACTCGACACCCCTTGATCTTTGCGATCTGGCCGGCGACCGACCCAACCGCACCCGCAGCACCAGAGACCACTACAACGTCTCCCTCTTTCGGTTCACCGACGTCGAGCAAGCCGAAATAGGCGGTCATCCCCGTCATGCCAAGGGCACCTAGATAGGTCGGAAGTGGTACGAGGTTCGGGTCGACGGTGATGACCCCCTTGCCATCGGACAACGCGTACTCCTGGACACCGAAAGCGCCCACCACGTGATCGCCCTCCTTGAAGGATCCGTGGTTGGAATCCGTCACTACTCCAGTTGCGAGTGCACGCATCACTTCACCGATCTGCACAGGTGGGATGTAAGACCTCGCATCGTTCATCCATCCACGCATGGCGGGGTCGAGGGATATGTATTGCACCTGCACAACGAACTCCTCGTCACCCGGTGTGGGAACAGCTTCGTCCGTGAGATCGAAATGCTCCGGTCCCACCTC
>JAXDJQ010000201.1:0-6155 GCA_034667565.1 Actinomycetota bacterium | reverse complement strand
CCTGATCTTCATGCCGTTCGTCGCCACTTAGTGCTCGCTTTCTGAACTACTCGAGGATCTTGGTGACGCGGCCGGCGCCTACGGTGCGACCACCCTCGCGGATGGCGAAGCGAAGACCTTCGTCCATGGCGATCGGCTGGATCAGCGTGACTTCCATCTCGGTGTTGTCGCCGGGCATGACCATCTCTGTGCCGCCGGGGAGAACGACCGAACCAGTCACGTCCGTGGTGCGGAAGTAGAACTGGGGACGGTAGTTGTTGAAGAACGGCGTGTGACGACCACCTTCGTCCTTGCTCAGGATGTAGACCTGGGCGTTGAACTTGGTGTGCGGGGTAACCGAACCCGGCTTCGCCAGGACCTGACCGCGCTGGACCTCTTCCTTCTTCGTTCCGCGGAGGAGGATCCCGGCGTTGTCGCCCGCCTGCGCCTCATCGAGGAGCTTGCGGAACATCTCGATACCGGTCACGACGGTCTTCGAGGTCTTCTCCTCGATGCCGACGATCTCGATCTCTTCGCCGACCTTGAGGACACCCTGCTCGACACGACCCGTAACGACCGTTCCACGACCTGTGATCGTGAAGACGTCCTCGATCGGCATGAGGAAGGGCTTGTCGGTGTCGCGGACGGGCTCGGGGATGTACTCGTCGACCGTCTTCATGAGCTCGAGGATGCCGGTGGCTGCGTCGGCGTCACCGTCGAGCGCCTTTAGAGCGGAAACACGAGACACGGGGACGTCGTCACCCGGGTACTCGTACTCGGAGAGGAGCTCGCGAACCTCGAGCTCGACGAGGTCGAGGAGCTCGGGGTCGTCCACCATGTCGACCTTGTTCAGCGCAACGACGATGTAAGGGACGTTGACCTGACGGGCGAGCAGGACGTGCTCCCGCGTCTGAGGCATCGGGCCGTCGGCGGCGGAGACGACGAGGATGGCACCGTCGATCTGGGCAGCGCCCGTGATCATGTTCTTGATGTAGTCGGCGTGTCCCGGCATGTCGACGTGCGCGTAGTGACGGTTGTCCGTCTCGTATTCGACGTGGGCGATCGCGATCGTGATACCTCGCTCGCGCTCTTCGGGGGCCTTGTCGATCTGGTCGAACGCAGTGAACGTAGTGCTGCCGTTCTGGTCTGCGAGCACCTTCGTGATCGCCGCGGTCAGCGTCGTCTTTCCGTGGTCGATGTGACCCATCGTTCCGACGTTTACGTGGGGCTTGCTGCGCTCGAACTTTGCCTTTGCCATCCCTGTCTCCTCTTCTTCCTACTTCTCTCTTATTCGCCTCGGACGGTAGCTACGACTTCTTCTGCGATCGATTTGGGTACGACCTGGTACGAGTTGAACTGCATGCTTGACGTTGCACGGCCCTGCGTGCGCGACCGGAGCTCGGTCACGTAGCCGAACATCTCGGCCAGGGGAACCTGGGCCCTCACGATGCGGTCCGAGCCGCGCTGATCCATCGCCTCGACCTTGCCTCGGCGTCCCGAGATGTCACCGATGACGTCACCCATGAAGTCCTCCGGCGTAACGACCTCGATATCGAACACGGGCTCGAGAAGGACGGGCTTGGACTTCTTGCATGCTTCCTTGAAGACCATGGAGCCACAGATCTTGAACGCCATCTCGGAAGAGTCGACGTCGTGGCTCGAACCATCTTGCAAGGTGACACGCACGTCGACGACCGGGTAACCGGCAAGGACACCCGAAGCCATAGCTTCCTGAACACCTTGGTCGACCGCGGGGATGTACTCGGTCGGGATGCGACCACCCGTGATCTTGTTGACGAACTCGTATCCCCCACCGGGGCCCGTTGGCTCGATGTCGATGACGGCATGGGCGTATTGACCCTTACCACCGGTCTGCTTTACGTAGCGGACCTCGACCTTCTGCTTGGGCTCCGAGATGGTCTCGCGATAGGCAACCTGAGGCTTACCGACGTTGGCCGCGACCTTGAACTCGCGGATGAGACGGTCGACCAGCACCTCGAGGTGGAGCTCGCCCATCCCGGAGATGATCGTTTGACCGGTCTCGTCGTCGGTGTGAACCCGGAACGTCGGGTCCTCCTCCGCGAGCCGCTGCAGACCGTTACCGAGCTTGTCGGAGTCCGCCTTCGACTTGGGCTCGATTGCGACGTCGATGACGGGGGCCGGGAAGTTCATCTCTTCCAGCACGACCTGGTCGCTGGGATCACACAGAGTGTCACCCGTAAGGGTCTGCTTCAGACCGACGACCGCGACGATGTCGCCCGCAAAGACGGATTCCTTGTCCTCACGGTGGTTCGCGTGCATCTGAAGGATCCGGCCGATCCGTTCCTTGCGGTCGCGCGTCGAGTTGATGACTGAGTCACCGCTTTTCAGAGTGCCGGAGTAGACGCGGAGGTAGGTGAGGCGCCCCACATACGGGTCGCTCATGATCTTGAACGCAAGAGCGGAGAAGGGAGCCGCGTCGTCGGGCTCTCTCGGCACGAGCTCACCGCTGTTCGGACGCTTGGCCTCCATCGGGGGAAGGTCCAACGGCGACGGCAGGTACCAGGTGACTGCATCGAGCAGCGGCTGGACGGCCTTGTTCTTGAAGGCGGTTCCACACAGGACCGGGGTGATCTCGCCCGAGATCGTGCCGCGACGTAAGGCCTTACGGAGCAGGTCGACGGAGATCTCTTGCTCGCCGATGTAGAGCTCCATGACCTCTTCGTCGTGGTCGGCAAGTGCCTCGAGGAGGTCGTGGCGGTACTGGTCCGCTTGCTCCTTCATATCGTCCGGGATGGCGCGGTCTTCCCACTCCTCGCCCATGCCCTCGGAAGGCCAGTAGTGGGCAACCATCGTTACGAGGTCGATGACGCCGTGGAAGTCCACCTCTTTGCCGATGGGCAGTTGGATGCAAACGGGATGACCATTGAGGCGGTCTTCGATCATCGAAACGGTACGGAAGAAGTCGGCACCCGTGCGGTCCATCTTGTTTACGAAGCAGATGCGCGGGACGTTGTAACGGTCGGCCTGACGCCACACCGTCTCGGACTGGGGCTCGACACCGGCTACGGCATCGAACACGGCGACCGCACCGTCGAGCACTCGGAGCGAACGCTCGACCTCGACCGTGAAGTCGACGTGACCGGGCGTGTCGATGATGTTGATCCAGTAACCCTTCCAGTGAGCAGTCGTGGCGGCTGAAGTGATCGTGATGCCGCGCTCTTGTTCCTGCTCCATCCAGTCCATGACGGCGCCGCCCTCGTGGACCTCGCCGATCTTGTAGGTCTTGCCGGTGTAATAGAGGATCCGCTCGGTCGTCGTGGTCTTCCCCGCGTCGATGTGAGCCATGATCCCTATGTTGCGGGTATGGCTTAGTGGGTACTCGCGGATAACCGGTCCGCCGCCCTTTACGGCGCGGAGCTGCTGCTTCTGCTCTTGCTGTTTCTCTGCTGCTTCAGCCATAGCTCTGTTCTTGTTCCTTTACCAGCGGTAGTGAGCGAACGCCTTGTTCGCCTCGGCCATCTTGTGCATGTCTTCACGGCGCTTAACGGCTGCGCCCGCGCCACCGGAAGCGTCGAGGATCTCCGCCGCCAGTCGATCGGCCATGCTGCGCTCCTTGCGCTTACGCGCGAAAGTGACCATCCAACGGATGGCCAACGTGGTTGCGCGACGAGCAGCTACTTCAACCGGTACCTGATAGGTGGCACCACCGACACGCCGTGACTTCACCTCGAGCACCGGCTTGATGTTGTCGACCGCCTTCTTGAGGATCACCAGCGGCTCTTTGCCGGTCTTGTCGCCGACCTTGGCGAGGGCGTCGTAGACGATGCCTTCTGCAAGGGTGCGCTTACCCCGCGTCAGGATCCGATTCTGGATCTGGGTCACTAGAAGTGAGTCGTAGATAGCGTCGGGAAGAAGCTCGCGCTTATTGGGGGGGCCTTTACGTGGCATCAGGCACCACCGCCCTTCTTGGCGCCGTACTTGCTGCGCGACTGCACCCGGTCACGAACACCAGCAGTGTCCAAGGCGGCGCGGATGATCTTGTAGCGAACACCAGGGAGGTCTTTGACCCTGCCGCCACGCACGAGCACGATCGAGTGCTCCTGGAGGTTGTGGCCGATGCCTGGGATGTAAGCGGTGATCTCGATGCCAGAAGTGAGGCGAACACGAGCGACTTTGCGGAGAGCAGAGTTCGGCTTCTTGGGCGTGGTCGTGTACACACGGGTACAGACGCCCCGCCGTTGCGGCGACCCCTTGAGGGCCGGCGACTTCGACTTGTCCTTCTTTGACTGCCGGCCCTGTCGGACCAACTGCTGGATGGTCGGCACTGACTCTCCTTCACGGGCGAACCCGCATCTCGGCCCGGCCTTGATCCCCACCGGGCGCACCTCACCTCTATGCAGCCCATAAGGGCTTTATCTCTGCTAGTCCGAGAGATAGGACCGCGCGTATCTAGCGGGTGTCCTCTCGGCGCAGTCGTTCGGCGATCAACCCCGACTCCGGAGGTTCCCGGGGCAACCGGGCCTGCCGAAGCTCACCGAACTCGGGTTCTTGCCTACATCGCGGCGTAAGCCCTGAGGCCAACGCGAGAACCGCGCCCGGTACTTCAGGCGCGACGGGGAAGGATAAGCCCCCCGCCCCAGGCGGTCAAACCGGCTGGGGAACGAAAGAAGCCCCCACGGGGGTGGGGGCTTCTCCGGTTCGGGGGGAGTACCTGTCAGCAATCCATGCAGGGCTGCTCGGGCTCGATCTTGTCGGCGAGGTCCCGCAGCATGGCTGCGGCGTTGCGCCGGGGGTCGGCGGGCGCCCGGCGGTGGCGGATCGAGCGAACCAAGCGGGCACGGGCCGCATCGTCGAGCCGGGTACGAGCCAGCTGGTCTGCTGCACTTCCCAGAGGATCGACTATCGACATGCGGTGCCTCCTGCTCTATCCTGTTCGAGGTATCTCGAACGACTGATTCGAAATATATCGAATACCTAGGCAGGAGTCAAGTCACGATTCGATGAATGTCGAACGGAAGGTCCCACAGGTCCTTGGGATGTCTCGGGCGACCCGCACGGGTCCTGCTCTGGAGATCCACGCCTCGGAGGCCTCCGAGGTGGTCATGAGCCTGTTCCTCATGACCGCCGACTGTGATTTCGACACCTACGACCTCCCTACCGAGCGCCTCACCTCGATCAAGGAATCGGGGATCCCGGCACCGTTGCAGGCCGAGATCGACGAGCTCATCGCCGGATCGGAGCTGGTGGCCGGGCTCGCCGGGTTCGTTGCCGACCTCGACGGCCCCCTTGACCTCCCGACCCTGGTCGACCACATCGCCGGGCTCCCCGCACTCGAGATCCAGCTTCAACTGCTCGGTTATTACCAGCACGGCCACGCCGATGCCCCCCCGGAGGTCATCAAGGCGGCCGCCGAAGGCGACGCCGAGGCGGCTACCAAGTTGATGGTCGCGTTCAAGGATCATCAGGACTGGCTGCCGGAGCTGACCAAGCTCCTCGAGCTAGGATCCGACCGCGTCAAGGAGCTACTGTTGTCGATCCTCCCCGCGTGGTGCCGGGACGTGTGGCCGAAGTTCGGGATCGACATGGCGATCCTCGAGGCGGAGGCAGAGCGCCGACGTGCTCAAGCCAAGAAACTGTCGCTAGAGAAGCTCATCGAAACGGCTACCAACGGGTTCGAGTACAGGCCGGACCCGCACGACCGCCGCATCCTGTTGTTCCCTTCGATGATCCTCAGTCCGTGGATGGTCTACCTCGACCACAAAGATCAGAAGGCCATCTGCTATCCCGCAGGAGACTCCCCCGCCGAGCCCGGGGTCATGAGCCAGGCTCAACTCGCGCGCTTCTACAAGGCGCTTGGTGACGAAGGTCGTCTCGAGGTGCTGAAGCGTCTCGCTACCGGTCCGTTGTCGTTGATGGAGGCAGCCGAGGTCATGGGCGTCGCCAAGTCGACCGCCCATCACCACTTGAGCTTGCTGCGCCATGCAGGTCTCGTGCTGATCCGCGAAGACAACGGCGACAAAACATGGTCGTTGCGTCGGGACCTCTTGCCCCAAGCCGGAGAGATCCTTAACACGTTCCTCGGTTCCTAAGGAGTTTCCCGGCAAACCAGGTCTTGGATAGCATCGTGGTCCGGACGGCGAAACCTGGGGGCACCCGATGCTTCGTTCCATCGCGACTGCGTTCCTCGTGCTTCT
>JAXDJQ010000200.1:0-5054 GCA_034667565.1 Actinomycetota bacterium | reverse complement strand
CTCGGTAGTGATCCAGGATCACCTCTTTGTAGAGCTCGTCGAGGCTCAGATGAACCACCCTTTCGCTTTGTCGAGGGCCGCGATGAGGGCGTCGACCTCGTCCGGCGTGTTGTACACGTAGAAGCTCGCCCGCGCCGTTGCGGGAACCCCCAGCTTACGCATCAATGGTTGGGCACAGTGGTGGCCTGCCCGGATGCAGACACCCTCTTGATCGAGGATCGTTGCCATGTCGTGCGGGTGAACCTCCTCGAGGTTGAAGGACACCACTCCCCCGCGCTCTGCCGGGTCGGTTGGTCCGTAGATCTTGGCCCCGATCTCCTTCAGCTGCTTGATCGCGTATGTGGCTACCTCGGTCTCGTGTTGGTGGACCGCGTCCATATCTAGAGCCTCGAGGTACTCGACCGCGGCCCCCATGCCGATCGCCTGCGCGATGTTGGGAGTTCCGGCTTCGAACTTGTAGGGGATCTCGTTGAACGTCGCGCGGTCGGACCACACCTCGCGGATCATCTCTCCACCGCCCATGAACGGGGGCATCGCTTCGAGCAAGTCTTCGCGTCCGTAAAGCACACCGGCACCGGTGGGACCGCACATCTTGTGTGCGGAATAAGCAAGGAAGTCCGCATCCAGGTCGTTGACGTCGAACTTCATGTGGGGAGCCGCCTGAGCCGCGTCCACCAGGATGCGAGCCCCTACCGAGTGTGCTGCGTCCGCGATACGTCGAACCGGGTTGACGGTGCCGAGAACGTTGCTCATCAACGTGACGCAGACGAGCTTGGTCTTCTCGGTGACGTACTGCTGCAGAACGTCCATCTGAAGGTGCGCACACGACTCATCTAGCGGGAGGTGTCGCAAGACGGCCCCGGTATCGGCGCAGAAGAGCTGCCACGGGATCAGGTTCGAGTGGTGTTCCATCTCGGTAACGAGGATCTCGTCGCCTTCGTGGATGTTCTCTTTCGCCCACGTGAAGCGGATCAGGTTGATCGACTCTGTCGTACCTCGGGTGAATACGATCGATCGAGGACTGCGAGCGCCGATGAATCGAGCACATGCCTCACGCGCACCTTCGTAAGCAACGGTCGCCTTCTCGCCCAGCTCGTAGAGACCACGATGGACATTTGCGTTCTCGGTCTCGTAGAAGCGCACCATCCGATCGATGACCTGCCGCGGTTTGTGGGACGTGGCCGCGCTGTCCAAGTAGACGAGCCTCTTGCCATGGGCTTGCGTCTCGAAGATCGGGAAGTCTTTACGAACAACCTCAGCGTCGAATGCCACTGATCAGACCTTAGCCCCTTCGGTCGCCTCGACCTCGGCAAGCTCCTCCGCAGACAGGCCCAGGTCCTTCGCAACTCCGGCATATCCCTCGGCTTCCAGACGTTCGGCAAGCTCGAATCCGCCGGACTCCACGATGCGCCCGCCCATAAGGACATGGACGACGCTGGGGCGTATGTAGTTCAACAAGCGTTGGTAGTGCGTGATGAGGACGATTCCAACTTCGGGGCCGGCCAGTTTGTTGACTCCCGCGGAAACGTGCTTCAAAGCATCGATGTCCAAGCCGGAGTCGGTCTCGTCCATGATCGCCAGCTCGGGACTCAAGACAGCCATCTGAAGGATCTCGTTGCGTTTCTTCTCTCCACCGGAGAAACCCTGGTTGACGTAGCGGTCCACCAGCTCGGTCGGGATCTCGAGAAGGTCGACCTTCTCCTGCAGATACATGCGGAAGTCCATCGCCCCCTTGGGAGCATCGGCGTGGATCGCGTTGTACGCGGTGCGCAGGAAGTTCACAACCGAGACACCGGGGACCTCGGTCGGATATTGGAACGCTAGGAAGATGCCGCGCTGAGCACGCTCGTCGGGCCCGAGTGAGAGGACGTCCTCACCCTTGTACAGGATCTTGCCTCCGGTGACCTCGTAACCGGGGCGACCCGTCAGCACGTATGCGAGGGTCGACTTGCCGGAACCGTTCGGCCCCATGATGGCGTGGATGTCGCCCTTGTCGATCTCGAGGTTGAGTCCCCTGAGGATCTCGCGACCCTCGACCTCGACGTGCAGGTCTTCGATCTGCAGAAGTCTTGTGCCCATCTATCGCTCCTTATCGCTCGTTGCGGGGGCCGACCAACACCAGCCCGTTCTCGATCTTGACGTCAAAGGTTGCGACCGGCTTGATCGCAGGAAGGATCCGCACCTCACCAGTTTCGACGTTGAAGCGGGAGCCGTGTAGGTGACACTCGATCTCCAGTTCGTCGACGTCGAACTCACCCTCGGTTAGGAACGTCTCCTCATGAGTGCAGATGTCGCTGATCGCATAAACGCGGTCGCCGACCCGGTACACGCCTATGGGCTCACCATGGGCGATGAACTGGCGCATCCCGCCGTCGGGGATCTCGTCCACTTTCGCCACCGTTTGGAACTCGGCCACGATCACACCGCCACTTCGAGGTGCTGGCCGGCCTCGACCTTGGAGCCGATCGCATCCGAAAGCTGGTCTCTGACCGCAGGGACGCGGATGCGGTCGAGCACTTCGCCGAAGAACCCGAACACGATCAACTTCTGGGCGGTGACGCGATCGATACCGCGACTCATCAGGTAGAAGAGGTGCTCTTCCTCGACCGGCGAGACGGTCGCGCCGTGGGTGCAACGCACCTCGTTTGCCTCGATCTCGAGCTGCGGTATGGAACGTGCCATCGCGTCTTCGGACAGGACCAGGTTGCGGTTCGCTTGATATGCGTCCGTGCCTTGGGCACCCGGTAACACCTTGATGAGACCGGAGTACTCGGAGCGGGCGTGGTCCTTCAAGGCTCCCTTGTAGAGGAGGTCCGAGGTCGCATGCTGATCGTTGTGGCTCTGCAACGTGCGCTGAGCGAAGTGCTGATCTGCGTCTGCGAAATAGAGACCCAGCATCTCCGAGAATGAGCCCTCGCCCTTCAATACCGATTCGACCTGGGTACGAGCGAACGTCGAGCCGAGGTTCACGGCGAGGCTGCGCACAGTGGAGTCGCGGTGTCCGGTGAAGCGCTGGGTCTGGAAGTGCTGGGCACCACGCCCCCATTGCTGGAGCGAGATGTAGTTCACGATGGCACCCCGGCCGGCCTCTACCTCGACGACCGAGGCGCAGAGGCCGGGAGCAGCAAGGTCGGGGCTCTCGAAGCGATCGACGAACGTGAGGCTCGCCTGCTCGTCGACCACGATCGTGGTGTGCGGGAACACCGACCCGCCCGAAGAGAGCTGGTGGATAGCTTCGAAGGGGATCTCTACCTCTACACCCCGGGGGATGTAGACGAAGACGTCGTCAGAGTGCAGGGCCGCGTGAAGCGCGGTGAACTTGTGTTCCTCGACCGAGACCTCGGTGAAGAAGTGCTCCTTCAGGAGCTCCGGGTGCTCCTTCGCCACCGAGTTGAGGTCTGCGAAAACGACCCCCTTGGCGGTCAGCGTGGGGTCTGCTGCCAGCGGGAAACGGTTGGGTTCGGGGGCCGCGAAGCCATCGAAGTCGAACTTGCGGACGTCGACGTAGCGCCATTCCTCACCCTTGGGGTCCGGCATATCGAGCTTCTCGTAGATGTCGAACGCCTCGACCCGGCGCTCGGCCAGCCAGCCGGGCTCACCGAGCGTGCTGCTGATCTTCTCGACAGCATCGCGCGTGAAAGATCCGGTCATCTGAAGGTGGTCTCCTGGGGTCGTTTCGAGCTTGTGAATCCATTCACGATGCTACCAGTTAGGGCGCCCTAACCACATGGCGGAACCAGCGTTTAGCCTGCTCACCATGCCTGAACGTCCCCTCATCAACGACGATTCCCGGGCTGCCTGGGGCCTTGCCTCGATCGTGCTGGCCGCGGCCCTCTGGTCGGTGGCTGCGGTCGCTGCACGGGACCTTTTCGACGCGGGCATGGACCCTCTCGAGCTGGCGGCCGCCCGGTCGTTCATCGCCGCCTTCTGTCTGGCTCTGATCCCCGCGGCACGGCGGAAGGGCACGGGCGGATCGGCCGCCGCCGTCATCTCCCTGGGTCTATCGATCGCCTTGGTGAACGCCGTCTACTACTCGGCGATAGCCCGCTTGGATGTCGCCGTCGCCCTGGTTCTCCAGTACACGGCCCCGGCCCTCGTGGTCGCGTGGGTGGCCCTGCGCATGCGGCGCCCCCCCACCGGGGAAGTGATCCTTGCGCTGGTAGTCACGTTCGCCGGTGTCGTCTTGGTATCCGGCATCTTCGGAGCGAGCGTGAAAGAGGTCGATCTTCTCGGCGTCGTCTTCGGGCTCTGCGCTTCGATCTTCTTCGCTACCTACACGCTGCTGAGCGAGAAGGCGGGGGCGGCTTACGGCGTTATGGGCGCCCTTCTCCGCGGGTTCTCAGCTGCATCGGTGATGTGGATCGTCTTCCAAGCGACGCGTGGGTGGCCATCCGAGCTACTGGAGCCAGCCAACATCCCACTCGTGCTCTTCGTCGGCATCGCAGGAACTGTGCTGCCATTCATCTTCTTCTTGTGGGGTGTCCAGCAAGTGAGGGCCGAGCGTGGTGCCATCGCGGCGACATCGGAACCGATTCTGGCAGCGGGCGTCGCGTGGATATGGCTGGGCCAAGCCCTAACTGCTATCCAGATCATTGGAGGCATCCTCGTGATCGCGGGAGTGATCTCCTTGCAGATCCGTCGCAACAAGGTCGTAGCGATCGAGGTCTAGGACTCCACCAGATCTGCCAGTTTCTCGCCGATCAACGGTGCGAACTTGAAACCGTGGCCGCTGCAAGGAGATCCGACAACGATGTTTCCGTGTCGCTCGAGAACGAAATGCTCATCGGGAGTGTTCGTATAGATGCACGTCTCGGCCGATGCCGGAGTCGGGTCCACGGTCGGATAGCGGACCCTTACCCAGTCGCCCAAGCGCTCGACGGACCCTTGGTTCGCGGAGCCCTCCTCGGCGGGATCGGTAGGAGGGCCCGCGATGTGCTCGCCAACCTTCAATCCGTAGGTCGGATCGTGTAATGCGTAAACAGAAGGGTCCCCCCAGTCAACGACCGTGGGCAACGTCGTCGGCGTACGGAAGTAAGAGACGGTCTCGCGCTTCG
>JAXDJQ010000199.1:0-6299 GCA_034667565.1 Actinomycetota bacterium | reverse complement strand
CTACCTACGCGGGAGCGACCAACAGAGGCGTCGCCTTCGTGTTCACCCGCACGGGAACAATATGGACGCGGCAGACCAAGCTCCGCGCTCCCGATAATGACAACGCCGACCAGTTCGGATACGCCGTAGCGCTGAACGGAGGGACCGCTCTGGTGGGGGCTCCATACAGCAACAACTACCCGGGCGCGGCCTACGTATTCGTGGGCGGTGGGCCGACCTGGACCCAGCAAGCCAAGTTGACCGCTTCCGATGGCGCCGCTGGCGACTTCTTCGGATTCTCGGTGGATCTGGACGGCGACACCGCGCTGGTGGGGGCCGGAAACGATGGGGGGGTAAACACCAACGCGGCTTACGTGTTCGTCCGCTCCGGAGGGGCCTGGACCCAACAAGCTAAGTTGACGGGGTCTGTCGCCAGCGCTTACTCGCAATTCGGGTTCTCTGTCGCCGTCGAGGGGAACACCGCGGTGGTGGGGGCCTACTTTGACGATGTCGGAGTGACACCGTATCCAGGCTCGGCTTACGTGTTCACCCGTTCCGGAGCGACGTGGACGCAACAAGACAGGCTGACTGCATCTGACGGGGCCAGTAGTGACAATTTCGGGTACTCGGTGGCGCTGGACAGCGGGACCGCTCTTATCGGAGCCCCCCTTCACGACGTCAGTGACGGCACCACGGTGGCCCAGGACGCAGGACAGGCCTACATCTTCGTCCTGGTCTCAGACACCGACAACGACGGCGTGATCGATGCGAACGACGCGTGCCCGGCCCAAGCGGGCCCCGCGAACAACAACGGCTGCCCCCTTCCTCCGCCAGATACCGACAACGACGGAGTGATCGACGCTAACGACGCGTGCCCGGCCCAAGCGGGCCCCGCGAACAACAACGGGTGTCCCCTTCCGCCACCGGACGGTGATGGCGATGGCGTCATCGACGCGGATGACAGTTGCCCGACCGTCGGGGGACCCGCCAACAACAGCGGGTGTCCGGTCCCGAACTTTCCGGCGCCGAGCTCCAGTCCCAGCGCAACGGCGACTCCCACGGCGAGCCCTTCTCCGACTCCAACCGACGAGCCTCTGCCGGACCTGCCTCAGTGTGAGACCGATCCGACCGCAGTCTGTGGCACGGACGGCGACGACAACATCGTGATCGACGCGAGCTCGGATCCGGACGGCGACGGTGTAGTGGAGGTCTACCTCGGTGCGGGGGATGACACTGTCTGCGTACAGATAGGCACGGGCTTGAGCGTGATCATCCACGGTCAGGACGGCGACGACACCGTGGTGGTCGGAGATTGCGGTAGCCGTGCGACGCGGCAACCCTCTGGTTCGGTCTCCGGCGCAGCAGCGCCGGGCTCCCTCGACTTCAGCGGTGGGCGCGGGAACGACACCTTCCACGGAGGCGCCGACGGCGAAACGTTCCGAGGTGGTCTGGGCGACGACAAGGCAACAGGTAGCGGGGGAAACGACATCTTGCGAGGTGGCCCGAACAACGACTCGATCCACGGCGCCGCCGGGGCCGACCTTGTTGCCGGTGGGTTGAACGACGACGAACTAAGAGGTGGTGCGGGCCACGACACCATCAAGGGCGGTCCCGGCTCAGACACGCTGTCGGGGGGCCCGGGCACCGACACGCTTGACGGAGGCGCCCATCAGGACACCTGCCTGGGAGCGGGTGACAAGCTGCTGCGCTGCGAATGACTCGATAGGGCCCGGGCGACCGGGCCCTATCGCGTCCCCGATGCGATGTCCCAACGAAACGCTCGATTAGCGAGCGGGATGTTGGGTTATCGCTTGGGTTTGATGATCACCGAGATCCGGACCCGCTCGGTTTCCGTGCCGCGGTTCTTGATGAAAACCTCGAGGTGTCCCCGCCGCGCTTCGTTCACCCGGAGCGGGATCCTCGTCGTGTAGGGCGAGCGGCACCGGATGCCGTGGCAGGGCTCCACATGGATCTTGCCGTGCGCGATGACGTGGCCGGCCGCGTCAAGGACCTTGTAGAAGAGCTGCCCTCCATCGAGCTGCGCGCTTCCGAACACCACAGAGGTGCTCCGCAAGGCGTCGTCCTTCTCCACCGGCTCGTTCTTGATCGCAAGGATGATCGGGGGCGGGCCGTTATCGAAATCGTCTCGCTGGCTGGTCTCGGCAGTTTCGTTCCCGCCCGCGATCAACATCCGAACCGTGTCGAGCTCGGGCAACTGCGTCGCCGTATAAACGATCTGTGCGGTCGCGAGCTTCTCGTCTGAGGCCCGCGTCAGCTCATCGCTCACCTCGATCAGAACGGAGAGGTTGCCGTCGGAGCCATCGACCTCGAAGTTCACTAGCTCGGTCCCCGGAGGGATCGCGGTCGTCACGCTGTCATCGGTCGGGCCGGCGAACAGACGTTTCAGCGCGTCCTCTAGCTGTGCGAGTTTGTCGGTCGAGCCCCCGCGCTCCTCGCTCTGGGTTACGCCTGCGCTTGACTCCTGGATCGTGCGATGCAGCTCGCCGTCCTTGACGAACCACACTTCGACCTCACCGGTGGGCTTCTGCTCACCCTGGGTCGCAGGAGAGATCGGACCCGAAGAGAAGGGACCATCCCCTACGAGCGAAGTGCCGCCGATCGCGGCCATGCCGATCGCTCCAACGACACCGGCGCGCCGCCCCCACACCGAACGGTGCGCGCGACGCGTGAAACGGTTCCATTCGACCTCGTTGGGGGGCTGAGGATCGCGCAGGTTGCCCATCATCTGGATCAGCTTGGTCTCAACGCTCATGGTGTCTTCGCTCCTTCCGCCAGTAGCGGACGCAACCGCTCCAGGCTCCTTCTGATATCCGACTTCACCGTGTTGAGGGGACGATCGAGTACGCGAGCGACCTCGGCCTCGGTCATGTCTTCGTAGTAGCGAAGGACCATCACCGCGCGCCGCAGCGGGGGCAGGCTCGCGAGCGCGTTCGCGACTCGGATCGTTTCGGCGACGTCGGGGTCCGTGACCTCCTTGACGTCGATCGCAGCTCCCTTGGTGAGCTCGAGGGATCTGCGGCGATGATGGTTGCGGCACAGATTGATCAGGGCTTGACGAGCGTAGGGGCCGGGGTCGTCCCCGGTGATCCGTCCCCATGCCCGATAGGTCTTCACCAAGGTGTCTTGGGTTAGATCCTTGGCCGTTTCTGGGTTGCCCGTCATGAGCAAGGCGATCCGCTCCAGGCGGGCCGCGTCGGACATGAAGAAGTCCCTGAATTGAGCGTCCCGCTGGATCAGTCTCATCTACCTATAGACACGCAGAAGACCCCGGATGGTTGCGATATCCCAACGAAACGCTCGGTAAGCGAGCGAGATGTTGGGTTATCGGAAGAGTTGGGGGTCCTGGAGGCCTCGACGCACATTCGCCACGACCCGATCGGGCTGCTTCGTGAGTTTTTCCCACGTGACGTAAAGCAGACGCCAGCCGAGCTCCCGCAGCTCGGTGTCTCGATCATTGTCTCGTGTCCACGGCTTGTGCCCCGAGTGCCACCGAAAGCTATGCGCCTCGATGATGAATCGAACCTCCGGGTAAGCGAAGTCGGCCCGCGCCACGAGGCGGCCCCCGTCGCGTATCTCATGCTGGATCCGTGGAAGCGGGAGGCGCGCTCGGCGAAGTAGCGCGAAGAGCTTCGCTTCGAACCTCGATTCGGTGACCCCTATCTGAGCATGTTCACCCACGACCTTGCGCAGAGCTTTGACACCTGAAACACAACGCCACCGTCCATCGAGCCGTTGCTCTAAGCGGTCGGTGGTCGTGAGCCGACGTCTGAGCGCATCCTCGAGTGCGATCTCGACATCGTTTCTGGACACTCGGTCGGCAAGGTCCAACAGGGTGCGGTCGACATTCGTCAGCCTGATATCCGATCGGACAGTTATGTCGGCGCGATCCATGCGTCCGTGACACAGGTCGATACCGGAGGGAGCTGCCCGCCAGCTCGGTGTCCAGATCTCGACGGGGCCTTCCTTGCATCCTTCTAACTGCAACAGGGCCGCGGCGGATCGTCCGCAGGCAGCGGACTCGGGGCCGGCCCACAAGAGCGCGGCGAACAGAGACTGGCGCCATGTGGCCGGGGCGCCCTTCAGTCGGTAGACACTTGGAAGAACGCGTTCCCACCGGCCCGAAGCAACGCGGCGGGAGATCGTGGCTGATGACATGCCCGCAGCAACAGCTTGAGCACGGCTCAGCACGCCCTCCTGGCTCATGGCGAGTCGCTGACAGGCGAGGTCGACCTCGATCCGGGACATGCGACCGAGGCTAGGAAGCCGGTGGCCACCTACTTATGACCGATGTCACAACGAGACGCTCGATTACCGAGCGGGAAGTTGCACTATCGGTCGAGAGTGGGAGCCGCAACGAGAAGAGGCGCCCCGGAGGGCGCCTCTGTCACTCGGTACTGAACGGTTACTTGCAGCTGCCGGGCTTGAATCCGGGGTGCGGGTTTCCCTGCTGGCCCGGAGAGCACTTGTGGTCGCCCGCGTATGCCGTGGACACCATCGAGAGCGATGCGACGCACGCCAGCATCACCGAAGCAACGAGCTTGCGAGATTTCCTCATGTCTCCTCCTTGGATTTATCGGGTCGGACCCCACCGAGGCTATGCGGGCTTGCGACAAGCCACAACTCGGTTGAGCTAAGCAATCAGCGTATGTTCGGCCCCCGGGGGGGCCAAGCCGGACGAATCGGTCGCTAAACTCGGGCCCTCGAGACGCCGAAACAGCAGTATGGGAGGTGCTCAGGTGTCCGATCGTTTCTGCCCGCAGTGCCAGACGGATGTTCAGGACGTAGGCGGCTTCTGCCTGCTCGGACACCCTCTGGCGGTGCACGCTCCAGTGGTCTCCCTGACAGCCCTCAGGGCAGAGGTGGACAAGGCTTTCGAGGATGCCCGGGTTCAGGTGGCCCATGCCCTCGGGGACGCCATGCCGCCGCCCCCACCGCCTCCCGGGCTAGCCACGGTCCCGGCTCCCTCTAGGACCCCGGTCCCGTCTAGGACCCCGGCCCCCTCTAGGACGGCGGCGCTAGAGATCGACACCACTAACGGCCCCGGCACCGATCCCATCACCGATTTCGCCCCTGCCCCCCGGATGGACTGGGGGCCGGAGCGCCAGGGCCTGCTCAAGAGGCGCGGCTAGATATACTGCGCTTCTTTCCAGCTCGTAACGATCCCGGAAGGTGAACCATGGCCAGCGACCGCCGCGTCCACGTGACGCTCGAATGCTCTCAGTGCAAGCGCCGCAACTACATCACCGAGAAGAACCGGCACAACAACCGTGACCGGATGGAGATGAAGAAGTTCTGCCGCTGGTGCTCGCGCCACACGGCCCACAAAGAGACCCGCTAAGCCCTAGACGGCCTCGTGCTGGTGGGCCAGGACGTGGGGCTCGGCCTCCATACGCTCCAACGCTTCACGTGTGATGAGGCCTTTCCTCGCGAGGGTTCGAGCTAGGCGTCTGCGCTCGCGCTCGAGGGCGAGGCGTTCGTTCTCAGCGATCCGTAGCTCGAGTTGCTCTTCCATCACCGAGTGTTCGCCCTCGGCTGGAAGATTCCTCCAGAGTTAAGCCTGGAAGGGCCGTTTCTTCGAGTATCGGATCGTTTTGGCTACGGTCGTCTTCTTCGGGCTGGTGCGTGCGGGGGCCGGGTAGACCTCGACGACCGGCACGGTCTCGAACGTCTCCTCGTGAGCCTGCGCCTTGGTCGCCGCCTCCACCATGCGGGTCCGGATCGAGTTGGCGAGCATGATCAGCCCACCCAGCACCATGAGGTTCAGGGCGATCGCCAGGTAGAAGGCGATGTGGCCGGCACCGGTGAAGGGCAGGTCCGCACCGGGGAATCCGAAGATGGGCTTGTTAGATGCTCCACCTCCGCCGCCGCCACCATGCGTCGGGTCGGCAGGCGTGATCGGGTCGTTACCGGCCGAGCCGTCGTCACTGGGTCCGCTTCCGGGACCGATCGGACCCTTGCCGAGCCCGGAACCATCCTGGGGATCGGGGAGCACAAGGTCGTCGCGGCCCTTCACGTCGGGATCCGGAACCGTCGTCATCGGACCATCGACAACGGGGACCGGGCTCGTGACGAAGAGGATCACCGCGGCCGTGTCGCACGAGCCTTGAGCGTCGCAGATCTGATACACGAACGAGTCGATCCCGTTGAAGCCCGGGTTGGGTGTGTAGGTGCATGTCCCGTTGTTGCACGTGACGGAACCGTTCAGCGGTGATGTGACGACCATGACCGTCGACGGATCGAGATCACCATCGGGATCGGAATCGTTGCCGTCGACAACGATCACAACCGGAGCACCGGTT